>CAYJPF010000004.1:0-54227 GCA_964372025.1 uncultured Peptococcaceae bacterium
CCCCCAATAGATCCTGAATCTATCGTGTATGCCAATTTCACCACAGCCGCTTATTTTCTTACCGCTGTATAGTATATCACAATCAATGCTAAATTGCAAGAGTAAAATCTTCAATATTTACATATTTGCAAATTGCAATATTACATATCACAAAAATTTCTGATGTTATATCTTCAATTTTATAATCAATCATCAATCAATATAGTTTATAATAAATTTCTGAAAAAACCTCTTTTGCCTTGGTCGGATTTATGATATAATAATCACAAGGTGATTATTATATACTCTATTTAATCGCCGGAAATTCTCGGCCAAAGAACGGCCAAGAATTTTTTATGGCAAGATTATATCATAAATATGTAGCAGGGTTAGCTTAATTATTAAGTTATTGACATATTTTTGATATAATAATCACAAGGTGATTATTATATACTCTATTTAATCGCCGGAAATTCTCGGCCAAAGAACGGCCAAGAATTTTTTATGGCAAGATTATATCCTAAATATGCAGCAAGGCTAGCTTAATTATTAAGTTATTGACATATTTATAATATAATATTAAGATGATTACCGCTACACCGATTAGCAGGCTTAGTTAGGGGAGGATTTATGTATTTAAAAAGTATTGAAATGATGGGCTTTAAATCATTTCCTACTAAAACTAAAGCCGTTTTTGAAGATGGGGTTTCTTGCATTGTAGGGCCCAATGGTAGCGGCAAATCTAATATATCCGATGCTTTACGCTGGGTTTTAGGGGAGCAAAACGCCCGTAATTTGCGTGGTGGTAAGCAAGAGGATGTTATCTTTAGTGGCTCTAAAAAACGTAAGGCTCTCGGCATGGCCGAGGTTACTCTTTTATTAGATAATAGCGATGGCAGCATCACTTTGCCCTTTAGCGAAATTGCCGTAACCCGCCGTACTTTTAGAGGCGGCGGCAGCGAATACCTGCTAAATGGTAGCGCTTGCCGACTTAAAGATATCATCGACCTGTTTGCCGATACCGGTATCGGGGCTGATAGCTTGTCTTTGATTAGTCAGGGGCAGGTAAATGAGCTGATTTCGGCCAAACCGGATGAAAGGCGTAGCTTTGTTGAGGAAACAGCAGGCATCGTTAAGTTTCGTAATCGTAAAAAAGAGGCTGCTCGTAAACTTAATGAAACCGAGCATAATTTGCAAAGAGTTGCCGATATTATCTATGAGCTTAATAATCGCTTGCCGGCCTTAAAAGAGCAGGCACATAAGGCGCAAACTTTTAAAGAATTGCAGTCCGAGGCCGATAATACCGCTATTACCCTGGCGGTTAGGGTTTTAAGCGAATTTGAAGATAAATTAAAAAAACAGTTGCAAGCTATGGCCGAATTAGAAGATTTATTTATTGCCGAAGATACCCAAAGGCTAAATATAGCCGCTCAAAGAACTGAGTGGAAAAATAATGTTAGCCAATTGGATCAGCAAGTTGCCGCTTTGGCCGCCAAATTTTATGATTTGCAAGGCCAAAAAGAGAAAATTAGTGCCGAAAAAACGGTTTTGGATGGCCAAATTGCCAATCATAATCAAAATCAACAGCGCTTAAATGCCGATTTGGCTAATTTTAGCCAAACTAAATCCGAAAAAGAAGATATAGCCCAAGCCCTGGCTGCCCATGTGCAGGCCACCGCGGCCGAGTTGGAAACCTTAAAGCAGGAAATTTTAGCCGGCGAAGGCGATAGTGAGGAGTTTAAGCAAGCAGTAATAAATTTGCAAAATCAATTGCAAAATATTAAGGAGCAGGCTTTTGATTTTGCTAATCAATTGGCCAATCATAGGAATAAGTTGGCTTTTCAGCAGCAATTATGGGAAAAAAATCAACAGGCTTTACAGCGTCTTAAGCAACAAAGGGAAGAAATTAATCAAACATTAAACAGCGCTGCTGAGCAAATAGCCGAATTTAGGGTCAATAAAGAAAGTATTAAAAAAGAAGCCGAGCTTGCTCAAAATAAAATGCAAGCCCAGCAACAATATATCAAGGATCAAAACCAAAAGTTGGCCGAATTGGCCGCTAAGGAAACGGAAACTCGTTATCGTGCCCACTCTTTAAATGTCCGCATAAATATGCTTTTAGATATGCAAAAAAATTATGAGGGCTTTTTTCCGGGAGTAAAGGCACTTTTGACGGCCAAAGCCAAAGATGCTGCTCTTTTGCCCGATATTTGTGATGCTGTAGCTAATTTATTCGAAGTTCCGGCTAAATATCAAAGCGCAATAGAACAGTATTTAGGCGCTTCTTTGCAAAATATTATCGCTGTAACCGAAAAAGAGGCTCGTCAGGCAATTAGCTACCTTAAAAAGCATGATTTGGGTCGTGCTACCTTTTTGCCGCTGGATACAATTAGGCCACGACGTAAAGGCGAAATTAAGGCTGTTGCCGGCATACCAGGTGTTTTTGGCCTGGCCTCGGAACTTATTAGCTGCCCGCCAAATATGCAGCCAGCCAATGACTTTTTGCTTAATCAAGTGCTTTTGGTAGAGGATATGGATACCGCTGCTAAGGCGGCCAAAATTTTGGATTATCGCCTGCATATCGTTACTTTAGATGGCGATATGATTAATCCCGGGGGGAGCTTGGCCGGCGGCTCTAAGGCTAAAAAAAATAATGATATTCTTGGTAAAAAGTTACAGCTAAAAAAGGCGCAGGCCGAATATGATTTGCTGCATCAGCAATTAGATCAAGAGCTGGCCGACCTAAATAATCTGCGTCAAGATGTGCAAGAACAAAATATTATAATAGAAGAAATAGAAAAAGAAATTAGACATTTTAGCCATCAACAGCTGGAAATTGATAATGAAATTAAAACTATCGAACAACAGATTGCGGCCTTAAAACGCCAGGATAATAGCTGGCTGCAGGATATGAATTCCTTAGAAGATGAATTGATTTTGATTGAAGAAGAACAAAATGATATTAAAAACTTAATGCTCGGCGCCGAAGATAAAGAGGCCGAATTTACCGCTAATGCTGCGGATATCACCGAAAAATTAAATGCCAGCCAGGCCAAATTAGAGCAGGATAGGGAAGGGGCAACCAGTCAAAGGGTTAAAATGGCGGCTCAAGAACAAAAATTAATCGGTCAGCAAAAATCTTTGGCCTTAATTGAGCAGGAAATAGAAGATATCCGCTGGGAACAGGAAAATAAGGATGCCGATTTAAAATTAACCGAGCAAAAACTTGCTGTTCAAACTAAACTTTTTGCCGAAAAGGAAGCATCTTTAATTGCAATTACCGAGCAAATTATCCATCTGGAAGCAGATTTAAACACAAAACGTCATGGTTTGGCCGCCGAAACTGCCAATTTGGCTGATTTGGAGAAAAAAGAGCAAGAACTTACATCATCTTGCCGGGCAAAACAGGAAAAATTGCATCAGATGGAATTGTATAAAACCAGAATGGAAGCCGATTGCGATAATGAGCGTCAAAAATTAGCCGAGCAATTTGCTTTAAGCCTGGAAGATGCCTTGCAAACCACCTTGCTCGAAGGCTCTCGCTCGGCTTTGCAAACTCGCTTAAGCCAGCTTAAACGGCAAATTACCGGCTTGGGTAATATTAATTTGGATGCAATAGAGGAATTTGCCGAAGTTAATGAGCGCCATCAGTTTTTGAATGAGCAAAGGGAAGATTTGCTTAAGGCACGTAAACAATTGGATCAGGTAATTGCCGAAATGGATGGCATAATGTGTAGCCGCTTTAGCAGCACTTTTGCCGAACTTAGCCGGGCTTTTGATTTGGCATTTAATCGCCTATTCGGTGGCGGTCAGGCCGCTTTGGTGATGACCGAGCCCGAAAACCTGCTAACTACCGGGGTTGATTTGGCGATTAGCCTGCCCGGTAAAAAAATCAGCAATTATAATTTGCTTTCCGGCGGCGAAAAAGCCTTAATCGGCATGGCCTTGATGTTTGCGGCCTTAACCGTTAAACCATCACCTTTTTGTGTTATGGACGAGGTTGATGCCGCCCTGGACGAGGCTAATATTGATCGTTTTACCCTCTATTTAAGGGAATTGGCTGCTAAAAGCCAGTTTGTGATGATATCGCATCGTCAAGGCACTATGGAAGCCGCCGATAATTTATGGGGGGTTACCATGGAAGAAGATGGGGTTTCTAAGCTTATTTCTGTGCGTTTACAGGGCAAAGTTAGCTAATATTTTAAATTTATCATAAATAAAGGAGCAAAAAAATGGGTTTATTTTCCAGATTAAAAGAAGGTTTGCAAAAAACCAGAGATAATTTTTTAGGATCGATCGGCGGCATTTTTAAAGGCCGTGTAGATGAAGAATTTTATGAAGAATTAGAAGAAGCTTTAATTATGGCCGATATTGGCGTGCAAACCGCCTGCGAGCTGGCCGAAAGATTACGCAAAGTAGCCAAGGAAGAAAAAATTAAAGAGCGCCAAGATTTATGGCAAGTTATGCAAAGAGAAATGACTGATATGCTTTTAGGCGCAGGTAGCGGCGTTATCGAGCTGGCCGATGATCGTCTAAATATCATTATTTTAACTGGGGTTAATGGCGCCGGTAAAACCACCACCATCGGTAAGCTAAGCTCGCTTTATAGCAGGCAGGGCAAAAAAGTTCTGTTGGCAGCTGCCGATACTTTTAGAGCCGCCGCGGCCGATCAGCTGGCAATTTGGGCAGAGCGTTCGCAAGTTGGGCTAATTCGTCAAGGCGAGGGCGCCGACCCTGCTGCCGTTGTATTTGATGCTATAGCTGCGGCTAAGTCTAGGCAGGCCGATATATTAATTATCGATACCGCCGGACGTTTGCAAAATAAAAAGAATTTGATGGAAGAATTGGCCAAAATAGGTCGCATTATCAATAAAGAGGCCGAAAATGCCCAGGTACAAAGCTTTTTAGTTTTGGATGCCGGTACCGGCCAAAATGCTATTTCCCAGGCTCAGCTTTTTGGCGAGGCAGTTCATCTGGATGGCTTAATCCTAACCAAATTGGATGGCACAGCCAAAGGTGGTGTGGTAGTGGGCATTAGCTATGAAAGTAATTTGCCTTTAAAGATGATTGGGGTAGGGGAAGGCATTGAGGATTTAAGGCCTTTTGATGCTGCCGATTTTGTAAAAGCCCTATTTAATACAGGGGAGGATGCCGAATGAAACCTTTAGCAATAATTTGCGGAACCGGCTTGGAGGATTTTCCTTTATTAACACAGGCCTTGGAGCAGGTGATTAGCACTCCTTATGGTGATGCCAGCGTTTATACAACCGAATATAATGGGCGACCTTTGATTTTTTTGCCACGTCATCAAAAAGGGCATAGTTTGCCGCCGCATTTAATTAATTATCAAGCAAATATTTATGCTTTGGCTAAGCTAAAGGCGCAAGAAGTTTTATCTTTTTGTTGTGTTGGCAGCCTGCGCGAGGATTGGCCACCCGGTAGCTTGGCCTTATGCGATCAATTCATTGATTTTACCTGGGGGCGTGCCGGTACATTTTGTGCCGAAGGCCTGGTAGACCATGTTGATATGACTAATCCCTACTGCCTAAGCTTACAAGCAAAACTTAAGCAGGCAGCACAAAATACCGGCTTAAAGTTGCATGAAAAAGCTACATATATATGTACACAAGGCCCACGTTTAGAAACGGCTGCCGAGATTAAAGCGTTTAGAATTTTGGGGGCTGATATTGTGGGCATGACGGCTGTGCCGGAGGCATCGCTTGCTATCGAAGCAGGCCTTTGTTATAATTCGGTAGCAATGATTGTAAATTTGGCAGCCGGCATGGCGGCCGAGGTTTCGATGGATGAAATTTATCGTTTACTTAAATTGCAGCAAAATGATATGCAAAAACTATTAAGTTCTTTTATCGATTTGGCCGATTATCAACAAAACTGTACTTGCGCTGCCCATAAATTAAAGGGTTTAGTTATCGAAACGTAAAATATAAGGGGTAAAAATGAATATTTTAATAGAAAATACATCTATAATTACCATGAATAGTGCTGATCAAACAGTTATCACAGGCGATATTTTGATTAATGATGGCCAAATAGCTGCCATTGGCAAGCAGCTTAAAGCGCAGCCGCAATACCAAAATTTGGCTTTTGATAGGATAATTGATGGCAGCAATAAAGCGGCGCTGCCCGGTTTAATCAATAGTCATACCCATGCGGCGATGAACTTGTTTAGGGGTTTTGGCGATGATATGCCCTTAATGGATTGGCTATTTAAGCGAATTTTTCCGGTTGAGGATAAGCTGCAAGCTGCTGATGTTTTAGCCGGCAGCCGCTTGGCAATTTTGGAAATGCTTAAAAGCGGCACTACTTGCTTTGCTGATATGTACTTTTTTTGCGAACAATTGGCACAAGCCGTTGAGGAAAGCGGCATTAGGGCAGTGATTAGCCGCGGCATTAATTCCTTTGCCGATGATGGCGGTAAGCAAAAATTAGCCGAGGCTTTGGCCTTTGCTCAAAATTATCAAAATGCAGCTAATGGCCTGATAACTACCATGATTGGCCCTCATGCGCCCTATACCTGCAGCAAGGAATATTTAGCCGAGGTGGCTGCTTGTGCGCGTAAATATCAAATACCGCTGCATATTCATTTAGCCGAAACCGAGGACGAAAACAGGCAGATTTTGGAACGGGATAATTGCCGCCCCACCGCCCTTTTGCAGGCGGCTGACTTTTTTAAAGATAATCATGTTTTGGCGGCTCATTGCGTGTACTTAAATGATGAGGAAATGGCCGAGCTTAAAAACTATAATTTTCATATTGTGCATAATCCAATTAGTAATATGAAGTTAGCCAGCGGCCTTGCTCCAATCAATCAGGCTTTTAAGCAGGGGATTAATATTGCATTAGGCACTGATAGTGCTTGCAGTAATAATAATTTAGATATGTTTGAGGAAATTAAGCTGGCTGCCATTATGGCCAAAGTGCGCGAAAAAGAGGCTACTGTTTTGCCGGCTTATCAGGCTTTGCAAATGGCTACAATTAATGGTGCTAAGGCTTTGGGCTTAAATAAATGTGGGCATTTGGCTACAGGTATGGCGGCCGATCTTATTTTAATCGATTTGGATAAGCCGCATTTTTATCCGCGTCATGATATAATACCTCATTTGGTTTATGCAGCTAGCGGCCATGATGTTGCTACAGTAATTATTAATGGTCAAATTATTATGGAAAATAGGCAAATGCTTGCTTTAGATGAAGAAAAGATTTGCTATGAAGCCGAAAAAGCAGCTCAAGATTTATGCTATCACAGAAATTAAGGAGAACTTTATGCGCATTGCAATCGACATTATGGGCGGCGATAATGCTCCGTCTGAGATTATCGACGGAGCATTGAATATTGCCCGAAAATATCCCGATTATCAGTTGATTTTGGTTGGCAAGAAGGAGGCGTTGCCTGCTGATTTGCCTCAAAATTGCCTTTTTCATGAAGCAACCGAAGTTATGGCCATGGACGAAAGCGTGGAGAATTTGCGTCATAAGCCAAATTGCTCGATTTGGCAAGCCACCTTATTAGTTAAGGAGGATAAGGCCGATGCAATTATTTCGGCCGGCTCCACTGCGGCTCAAATGGCGGCTGCCATCTTATTATTAGGCCGCATTAAGGGGATTAGCCGCCCGGCAATTTGTAGCGTAATCCCAGGTATCCATGCCGAACGTTTGGTTTTGGATATTGGCGCTAATGCCGATTGCACAGCCCAAATGCTTTATCAATTTGCGGCTATGGGGCATAGTTATGCTCAAATTATTTGGCAAAAAGAGCGGCCGCGAATTGCCCTTTTGGCCAATGGAACCGAAGATCATAAAGGCAATCAGTTGACTAAAGAGGCGCATCAATTATTAGCTGATTCCCAGTTTAATTTTATCGGCAATCAAGAGGGTAGGGATTTATTTAAGGGCGATTTTGATGTTTTGGTGGCCGATGGCTTTTCTTGCAATATAGCGATTAAGGCTGCCGAAGGCGCGGTAGCAGCGATTATGCACTTTTTAAAAGAGGAGCTAACTTCTAGCTTTAGCCGCAAAATCGGGGCTGCTTTAATCAAGCCCGGTTTGCGTGTAATTAAAAATAAGCTAAATTATCAGCAAGTAGGCGGCGCACCGCTTTTGGGGGTAAATGGGCTAAGCATTGTTTGTCATGGCAGCTCTAAGGCCATGGCCATCGAAAATGCCTGCTTGGTTGCTATTCAATGTATTGAGCGGGATTTTGTTAAAAGTTTAGCTAAAAACTTTGCGGATTAGCTATTTTTACTGCAAATTTGCATATATATTTAAAGCATAATCCACAATAAGGAGAGGTATATGATACAAGAAGAAGATCGAATACGCGAAATTTTGGCCGAAAAACTGGAGATTAAAGAAGAAGAGTTGGCCGAAGATATACATTTAGATAATTTATTTTTGGATTCTTTGGATATTTTGGAATTAGTGGTAGCAATTGAAAAAGAATTTGATATTCGCCTTGATGATGAGCGCTTTATGGCCTGCGAAACAGTGCATGAAGTTGCCGAATTAATTAATATTGCCTTAAAAGAGTGATAAGGAGATCATTGTGATTGTAATTAAACCCGAAATAGATCAAAAAATTGCTGATTTTGGCCAGAAAATTAATTTTCCGCCGGATAAAGTTGATTTATTGATGCAAGCTTTTACCCATCCTACTTTTTTTGAAGGAAATAAGCCGACTATTCCTTTGGATAATCAGCGTTTGGAATTTTTAGGCGATGCCGTTTTGGATATGGTAGCCGGTGCATATTTATTCAATGCCTTTCCTGAATTGCGGGAGGGTGATTTAAGTAAAATGCGGGCAGCTGTTGTTTGCGAGCAATTTTTGGCTAAAGAAGCCGAAAAATTAAAAATCGGTTCTTTATTGCGTTTGGGCAAAGGGGCGGAAGTAAGTGGCGATCGTAGCCGCCCTTCGGTTTTAGCCGATGCTTTTGAAGCTTTGGTTGGTGCTATGTACCAGGCGGTTAGCTTTGAGTTTGCCCAGGATTTTATTATTGATTGTTTTGGCGAGCAAATGGCTAAATTAACTAAGGATGATTTTGAAGATAAAAAAAGTATGCTTCAAGAATTGGTGCAAAAAGAGTCCGGTTTTGGGGTTACTTATCGCTTGCTTAAAACCTCCGGCTTAAGCCATGCATTATTATTCGAAAGTGCTGCATATTGTCGCTTTCAAATGCTGGGTAGGGGCGAAGGTAGTAGTAAAAAGGAAAGCGAGCAGGCCGCTGCTGCCGATGCTCTGCGTAATAAGGGGCTGTGGTTGGCTAAAATTATCAAGAAATAAGATCTCAGGCCGTCAAAAAAACTGCGTTTTTTGCCAGCCTGCGCAATATTCTTTCCAGAACCGGGAAAGAATATTGGCAGCTTACGCTGCAATTCAACAATGAAAGGGGGGCAAACCACCCTTTCTATCCCCCCACGGGCAATGGAGTTTTGGCTTTTTTGACAGTCTGAATAAGATCTTTCTTTTCTTTTAAGAAAAGAAACAAAAGAAACCTTCAATTTTGATAGGTTTTACTTAGGTTGATGGCGAATATACTATAAGTTACAATACATATAATGGCAGCCTTGGCATTTTATGCAGGCTGTTCCTTTTTACTTATCGGGGAGTAAACATGGCAGAAAACATTCTCGAAATTATCAATATTAGTAAAAGCTTTGGCGATAATGCTGTTTTGCATGACCTATGTCTTAAGATTCAAAGTGGTGAATTTATCACTTTATTGGGCTCTAGCGGTTGTGGTAAAACTACTTTATTGCGCATTATTGCCGGCTTAGAAACCCCGGATCAGGGGCAAATTATTTTAGAGGGGCAGGATATTAGCGCCTTTCCTCCCAATAAGCGTGATATGAGCATGGTTTTTCAGAATTATGCTCTTTTTCCGCATATGAATGTGGGGGCTAATATTGCTTATAGCTTAAAATTAAAAAAAGTTGATAAAAACATTATCAAAGAGGCAGTTAACGAAGCTTTGGCCTTAGTTAGGCTGGAGGGCTTTGAGGCGCGTATGCCCGGCGAGCTTTCCGGCGGCCAAAAGCAAAGGGTGGCAATTGCTCGCAGTATTATTGGCAAGCCTAAGCTTTTGCTTTTGGACGAGCCTTTGGGTGCTTTAGATTTGCAGCTAAGGCGGCAAATGCAAACTGAGTTAAAGCGTTTGCAAAAGCAATTGGGCATCACTTTTATCTATATTACCCATGATCAGGAGGAGGCGCTTAATATGTCGAGCCGCATTGTAATCATGCGCGAAGGACATTTTGAGCAAATAGGTACACCTTCTCAAATTTATGATAGCCCGCAAACCTCCTATACTGCTACTTTTGTGGGTAATGCCAACTTAATTGAGGGGATTATTCAAAGCCTTGATCCTAAGCATGATATTATGCTGGTAAAATGCGAAAATTGCCTGCTGGAAGCCCCGATGCATCAACGCGAATTTAAGATAAATGAGCAAATTCGTTTGGCCATACGCAGCGAAAATATTTTATTTACCGATAGTAGCAATCGGGATGCTTTGCCGGCCATTGTTACCGAAAGAACCTTTGTGGGTGGCCAGTTGCGGCTTAATCTTAAAACCGATCATGGCCTGGATTTGGTGGCTAGCCGTCATGGCCTAAATTTGGCGGCCGATGTGGGCGATCGGGTTCATTTGTTTTTTGAAGCCAAACATGTAATTCCGGTTGATATCGGTAATTTTTAAAATACTATTATGCTAATATAAATGGAGGTGAGGGCAGTTAATAAATCTAAAACTATTTGGCTTACACTTTTACCGCTTTATTTGTTTACGATTGTGTTTGTAGCAGGCCCTTTGCTATATATGGTTTATATTAGCTTTGCCACACCCAGCGAATCTTGGGGTATTATTCATCAATTTAGCCTTAAAAATTATTTGGATATTTTTGATCCTGTTTATTTAAATACCTTTGGCCAATCTTTTAAACTGGCTCTTACCAGCACTTTTTTTGTGGCTTTAATTGGCTATCCTTTTGGTTATTTTATGGCACGTTTATCGGCTAAAAGCAAAAAGTTAATGTTGATTTTGCTGATGATTCCCTTTTGGACTAATAGCTTAATCAGGCTTTATGGTTTTATCATCGTGTTAAGAGCCGGTGGTACTTTGGATAGCTTTTTGATGTTTTTAGGCATCACCGATGACCCGCTTAAACTGCTCTATACTTATCCTGCTGTGGTGATTGGTATGGTTTATGCCCTTTTGCAATTTATGATTTTAAGTGTATTTTCCAGTGCCGAAAAAATGGACTTTAATCTGGTAGAAGCGGCCAGAACTTTAGGTGCTTCAAAACTTCAAGCTTTTTTAACAGTTACTTTAAAATTGACGATGCCCGGTTTATTATCGGGAATAATTTTAACTTTTATCCCCAGCATGGGTTTGTTTTTTATCGCCGATATTTTAGGTGGTAATACCATTGTTTTGGTGGGTAGCTTAATTCAAGATCAGTTGCTTAAAGCCCATAACTGGCCTTTTGCTGCTGCTTTAGCTGTGCTTTTAATGATTTTTACCACCCTTTTAATCTCTTTATATAAGCGCATCACCAATAGCGATGAATTGGAGGGATTAGCCTAATGAACAAAAAGCCTGCTCAAGCACGCAAACATAAATTTACATTTGCTAATTTTTATTTGGTATTTTTTACTTGCCTAATTTATTTGCCAATTGTGCTGGTAATTATCTATTCTTTTAACGAAAGTAAAATTTCCAGCATTTGGGGCGGATTTTCTTTAAAATGGTATCAGGAGCTTTTTAGAGATAAAGAGATGTTCGAAGCCCTGGTTAACAGTATTATTTTAGCTTTATCTTCCAGTTTTGCGGCGGCCATTATCGGCACTTTGGGGGCTATTGGTTTTAGCAAGGTAAAAACTAAAAGCCAAAAACCAATCGAGATGCTAACCATGCTGCCGATTATGATTCCGGAAATTATTCTGGCTATGGTATTTTTGGTATTCTTTTCCCTAATCGGGCTGCCCTTTGGCATGACCACCCTTATTATCGGCCATACCACTTTTTGCATACCCTATATATTTATGCTGGTAAAGGCCAGGTTGGTGGGCATGGATCAAAGTTTAATCGAGGCCTCGCGCGATTTAGGGGCCGGCAATTTACGAGCATTTTTTGATATCACCATGCCGCTATTGGCGCCGGCTATCTTAAGCGGTATGCTTTTAAGTTTTGCCATGAGTTTTGATGATGTAATCATCAGCCTATTTGTAACCGGGGTAAATGTGAATACGCTGCCGATTAAGGTTTATACCCAATTGCGCACCGGCATCACCCCGGAAATTAATGCCCTATGTACCATCATGCTGCTTAGTACTATTGCGCTTGTTTTTTTGAGCAATCTAATTGGTCGCTCGAATTACAATAAATAACTTTTTGGAGGAAATTTATGAAAAAACTATTAACTTTGTTCTTAACTCTAACTTTAGGCCTTGGCCTATTAACCGGTTGCGGCGGCGATAGCCCTGCTCCGGCCGAAGAAACCCCTGCCGATACCGAAGCCGATATGGCAGCCGACGCTGACGAAGCCGGCGATGATGCAGAGCCCGCAGCCGCCGGCGGCGAGCTAAACCTATTTACCTGGGAAGGCATGTTCCCGGCCGAAGTATTGGAAGCTTTTACCGCCGAAACCGGCATTACCGTTAATTATTCCAGCTTTGACAGCAACGAAACCATGCTTTCGCGCTTGCAAGCGGCCGATGGCGGCGATTATGATTTAATTATTGCCGATGATTATATCAGCGAAACCGTAATTGCCGAGGGTTTGGCCATGCCTTTGGATAAGGCACTTATCCCCAATTTGGGCAATGTAAATCCGCTTTATCAAGGCCAATTTTTTGATCCCGAGGATATGTATACCGTGCCTCATGGTGCCGGTGTGCAAACCATTGTTTATGATCCTGCTCGCCTAGATATCGAAATTTTAGGCTATGCCGATTTGTGGAATGAGGCTTTAGCTGATGATTTGGCTGTGGTTGGCAATTATCGTGTGGTTAATGGCATGGCCTTAAAGGTATTGGGCGAAAGCTATAATGTAGAGGATATTGCTACTATCGAGGCTGCCGCTGCCAAGCTAAACGAGCTTGCTCCTAATATTCGCTTAATTAAAGATGATAATTTGCAAGATGATTTATTATCGGGCGAAGTATCGGCTGCGGTGATGTATACCAGCCAGGTTACTATGGCTATGCTAGCTAATCCTGAGCTAAAAGTGGTGTATCCGGCCGAGGGTGTGGGCTTTGGTTTAATTGTGCAGTTTATACCGGTTAATGCCCCTAACTCGGCAGCTGCCCATGCTTTTATCGATTTTATTTTGCGCCCGGAAATTGGCAAGCAAAGCTTTGAATGGCTTGGCTATTATTGCACCAATCAAGCCGCCGATTCATTGATAGCCGAGGAATATAAGCCATTTTTAACCTTGCCTACCGATTTTGATAGCGAAACCGAGATGATTCAAAATATCAGCTTAGAAGCCGACGAAGCACATGTAAAAGCCTGGACTGAGTTTAAATCCCTAAGCGGCCAATAAATAATTGCCAATAAAAATAGCAGCTAAATCTTTAAGATTTGCTGCTCAGACTATCAAAAAAAGCCAAAATTCAATTCCCCGTGGGGGGATGGAAAGGGGGGCTTGCCCCCCTTGCGTGCAATAAATTGCAGCGTAAGCTGCCAATATTCTTTCCCGGTTTTGGAAAGAATATTGCTAAGGCTGTCAAAAAACATAGTTTTTTGACAGCCTTTAGCAGCTAAATCTTTTAAGATTTGCTGCTATTTTTTATTAAATTTCCAGGCTGCCGATTAGGCTGCTTATATCTGCTATTTGATGATTGTCTAGCCAATCATTTAAATCAGCCAAAATTTGTTGCGGTAAAAAGGGATTATTAAAATGACCGGCGCCAATTTGAATCAACGATGCTCCTGCCATCATAAATGCGATAATATCCTCAGCACTTTGAATGCCGCCCATGCCGATAATCGGTATCTTTACCTTTTGTGCCGTCTGCCATACCATGCGCAAGGCTATCGGCTTAATCGCAGGGCCCGATAATCCACCCACAATATTGCCCAGTACCGGCTTGCGCTGCTCGATATCTATGGCCATGCCCAATACCGTATTAATCATTGATATCGCATCAGCCCCGGCTTGCTCCACTGCTTGGGCTATCGCTGTGATATCGGTTACATTAGGCGATAGCTTTACTATTAATGGTAAATCCAATTCCTGACGCACAATAGCCGTTATTGCCGCCGCAATTGCCGGATTAGTGCCAAAGGCCATGCCGCCTTCTTTTACATTAGGGCAGGAAATATTTAATTCCACCGCCGCCACTTTAGTTGCTATCTCGCTTTGCGCCAACTGATGCGCCACCGCCCGATAATGCTCCTGATCATGACCGGCAATATTTAAAATTACCGCTGTATCATAAGCTGTTACAAAGGGCAATTCGCTCTCGATTACCTGCTTAATCCCGGGGTTTTGCAGGCCAACCGCATTAAGCATCCCGGCCGGTGTTTCGGCAATGCGGGTAGGGATATTGCCTAATCTGGGCTCTAAAGTAGTGCCCTTTACCGCAATACCGCCCAAAATTGCTAAATCATATAAAGCGGCCAATTCGCGGCCATAACCACAGGTGCCGGATGCCAAAATCAAAGGGTTTTTAAAATCAATGCCTAAAATGTTTTGCTTAAGATTTGCCATTACCAAACTACCTCCAAACCATCAAAAACAGGGCCTTCGCAACATACTCTTTTATAGCGCATTGCTTGGTCATCGGCAGCTTTAGTAGGGCAAACGCAGCCCATACATACCCCAAAACCACAACCCATATGCTCCTCCAGCGATACCTGGCAAGGAATATTATGCTTAGCTGCCCATAATGCTACATGCTGCATCAAAGGCTTAGGGCCGCAAGTATATACTTGATCATAAAGGGGTTGATCGCTTAATAGGTTAATTACTTTGCCTTTTTCGCCAACACTGCCATCATTGGTGGCTATGCGCAAATAGGCTACATCCTCAAAATCGCTAACACACATCAAATGATCGGCTGTTTGTGCCCCCAATAAAATATCGCAAGTGATATTTTGCCGATTTAAGGCTATAGCTAAAGGCAAAATTGGCGCTGCTCCGCTGCCTCCGGCCACTAAAAGCACATGATTAGCCTGATTGTTTATTTGCCAGCCATTGCCTAAAGGGCCTAAAACCTCCAGGCTTTGCCCCACCTGTTGGCGGCTTAATATTTGGGTGCCATGACCATGAATTTGATAAATTAGCCTGATTTGGCCATTAGTAGCCGCAATTAAATTGATGCCCATCGGCCGCTTTAAAAAAGGATCTTGCTCGGCTGCCGCTTTGATCATTACAAATTGCCCCGGTTTGGCTTTAGCACTAATTTGTGGCAATTCTAAGCTAAGCTCGTGTAGATGGCGGCTTAAAGGTTTGTTTGCTAATATTTTGGCCTGCTCTGTTAACAATATTCTCGCCCCTTTATAAATTTAACTTTATAATTTTAAACTAACTAAAATATATTGGCTATTTGTTTGCTAATTCCTGCCAACAAAAAATGCCATTTTATTATATATGTAAGAAAAAATATGTAATATATAGTGCAAGATTAAATAATAAATATTTTGAAAATTTTTATTGATTTTATTATATTAAAGGTGTATAATTGAAAAATAAAGGTAAATAAGGGGGCTAATTAATGGAGGCTTTAAAACAAAGAATTATAGAAGATGGCCTAGCTATAGGTACGGAAATTGTTAAAGTTGATTCATTTTTAAATCACCAGCTAGATGTGGCTTTTATTGATTTAATCGGCCAAGAATTTAGGCAAAGATTTGGCGATATTATGCCCGATAAAATACTTACTATGGAAGCCTCCGGCATACCGGTTGCCTGTTTTGCTGCTCGGCATTTTAATAATATTCCGGTTATTTTTGCTAAAAAAGGTTTGCCCAGTACCATGAATGAAGGCCTGTATCATGCCAAGGTTAAATCTTTTACTAAAGGTATACTTTCTGAGGCAAGAGTATCCCAAAAATATATTCAAGAAGGGCATAAAATTTTAATTATCGACGACTTTTTAGCTCATGGCGAGGCTGCTTTAGGCTTAATTAGCATAGTAAGGCAAGCCAAGGCCGAGGTTTTGGGCTTAGGGGCTGTTATCGAAAAAGAATTTCAAGGCGGTGGGGCGCGGGTGCGCGATATTGGTATTCGCTTGGAATCTTTGGCGGTTATCGAAAAAATCAATGATGGTGTTATTACTTTTAGATAGGCTAATATATGCTTATTTGAAATAAAAATAATATTTATTTAGGAGGGAAAGAATGAAAAAATTATTATTGTTGCTTTTAGTTTTAATGTTAAGTATTGGTTTAGTTGCTGCATGTGGTGGCGGGGAAGAGCCGGTTGAAGAGCCTACCGAAACCCCGGCCGAAGAGCCGGCCGAGGAGCCTGCTGCTGAAGATGCCGAAGAACCTGCTGCAGATGCCGGTTTAAGCTTAGAAAATGTTAAAATCGGTTTTGTACACTTAACCGACCCTTCCGACATGGGTTATACTTATAATCATGATTTGGGTACTCAAGGCATGGTTGCCGCTTTAGGTTTAAGCGAAGACCAAATCATAAATAAGTTTAATACCCCGGAAAGCAGCGAGGCAGGTACTGCTTTGCAAGAATTAATCGATGCCGGTTGTAATATTATTTTTGGTACCAGCTTTGGTTTCGAAAATTATATTTTAGAGCTAGCCCCCGATTATCCGGAAATTGAATTCTTCCATGCTACCGGTTATCAGGCTGCCGATTCCGGTTTGCCTAATGTTCATAACTATTTTGGCGATATTTATCAGGCCCGTTATTTATCGGGTATTGCTGCCGGCCTAAAAACCGAAACCAATCAATTAGGCTATGTTGCTGCTATGCCTTTTGCCGAAGTTATCAGTGGTTATGATGCCTTTTATTTAGGCGCACTTTCGGTTAATCCGGATGTAACCATGCAAGTTGCTTATACCAATTCTTGGCATGATCCCGAGGCCGAGGCCATTGCTGCCCAAGCCTTAATCGATGGCGGTGCCGATGTTATTGGCCAGCACTGCGATAGCCCCACCCCCCAAACCACCGCCGAGCGTAATGGCGTATGGGGTGTAGGTTATAACTCGGATATGATCGGTGCTGCTCCCGGTGCTGCTTTAACCTCTGCCGTTTGGGATTGGAGCATTTATCTTACCTTTGCCGTACAAAGTGTAATCGATGGTACCGAAATTCCTTATGATTGGTCGGAAGGTTTAGCCGAAGGCGTTGTTGATATCTCGGCCTTAAACGAAGATATTATTGCCGATGGCACTGTTGAAGCTATCGATGATGCTCGTGCCAGAATTATTAGCGGCGACTGGGATGTATTTACCGGCCCCTTATATGATAATGAAGGCAATATCGTAGTAGAAGAAGGCGTAACCTTTACCGAGCCTAAGAGCGCACCTTCTTTTGATGCTATCTTGGAAGGTATTACTGTTATTGAGTAGTTTTTTATAGAATATATAGAAAAGGCTTAGGCCAAGAGTAAAATCTTGTGCCTAAGCCTTTTTTTATTTGCCTTAGAAAAGAAATTATCTGAAAATTTGATATAATTTTACAAAATTCGCTAAAATTCTCTCTAAATATACAAAATGTATATTGACAATAGTAGCAAATGGTGATATAATTTGCTTAAAATAGTAATAACTATTGTTAGTAGTAACTATTCTTCTAACAATTAATTAAAATACAGTTATAAAGATCTTGAAGTAAATATTGGGGGATAAGTTATGTTTAGGAACCTTTTTTTAGTGGCCTTATTTTTGTGTACTCTTTTTTGGGGAGCAAGCTCTATAAGCAATATTGCTTATGCACAGCAATTGCCAACGGCAGAAGAATTATCGGATATGAATATGGATCTGCTTAGGCAGCAAAACAATGGTGAATTGGCGCTATTAGCAGCACCGGCCTTAAAGGATAATATTATTACCGTCGGCTATAATGTAGGTGATAATATTATCGATCATCCTAATAATCCATCTAAAATGGGTTATGGCTATGAGATTTTAAAAAAAATTGAAGAGACTAGTGATTTAAGATTTGAGTTTGTAGAGCTGGAAAAAGATAGTTTTGAAGCATTAAGAAATGGCGAAATTGAATTAGCCGGCCTATTTTTTAATACAGATGAGCGAGAGGCCGAATTTGCCTATGCTCAAATTCCATTTAATGCTATTTTTATTACCCTTTCTACCAAGGATATGGATCATAATTTACCCTATGGCGATCCGCAATCTTTAAATGGCAAAACAGTAGCCACTTATGAAGGCAATGCTGCCAATGCTATTTTAGATGATTATTTAAGGCTTAATAATATCGAAGTAGAGTATATTATCAGCGATTTAGCCAATTATTTGAATGAGGAAGCCGATTTTTACTTAACTTTTTCGGCATCGCCCAATATCGAAAATCTTGATTTTATTTTAAATTTAGGGCGCAAGCAAACATTTTTAGTAGCAAACCCCGAAAATCAGCAAATGCTTGATTTAATCGATCAGGCCATGCTTAAGCTGGTTAATGAAGAAGGCTCATTTTTTTCCGAGCTGGAAACACACTACTATGAGCAAGTATTTCATAATATTCATCGCGATTTAACCTTAGAAGAAACAGAATTTATTGAAAACAGAACATTTAGAGTAGGCTTTGTAGAAAATCATAATCCTTACAGCTATGTTGATGGAAGTGGCGAACCTAGCGGTGCAGTAGTAGAGTTAATACAGCATATCAGCAGTATTTATGATTTTAATTTAGAGTTTATTCCTTATCGTTCAAAACTTGATGGCGGCAGTGGCCAAGCAGGTTATGATATTTTAATTTCGGCTTTGGGCGATTATACAACCGCTAGCGAAGAATATGATTTTACCCAATCATATTATGAACTGGATTTGGTAGCCATGGTGCCACAGCATATTTCGGAGCAATACCATACAGCTTCTGAAATTATTGATAATTCCCATAAAATTGGCATCTTGGATTATATGTATATTAGCGAATCTACGCTTAATCTAAATACAGAGTATCAGCAAATGAAAACGTATACAACTTTTGATGATTTGCTGGATGCTTATCAAAATGAAGAAATCGATATGGCGCTTTTTACCGAAAGTGGTATAACCTATGCTAATGCCTATTTTGATGATAGTAATAATTATGTTTTTGCGCCCGGCTATGAGTTAAACTTTCACTTTGGCATATCCAAAAATATGCCCGAGCAAGTTTTGCCAATATTTAATATTATGTTCGATAATATAACCGATCGTAAATATGAAGATATTTTGGTTAGCCATACCTCGGTATTTTTCCCGGAATATTCCTTATGGCAGTATCTGCAAAAATATTGGTATCATGGAATAATTATATTGGTACTAATTATCAGTATAATTGTTTTTAAGGCCTATCATGATCAAAAACGTAAACGAATTATGATAGTAGAAGCCTATAATACCGATAGTTTAACCGGCCTTAAATCTAATGCTCTTTTCCTTAAAGAAGCAGCCGAAATTATCGAAAAGGCCCAGCCCGGCGAATATGAATTGATTAGCTTTGATATCGATATGTTCCGTTCGATCAATAATTATTATAGTGTAGAAACCGGCACGGCGGTAATTATCAGTATAGCCAGAGCCTTAGACGAGGCCTTTAAAGGGTCATCAACAATTTATGCCCGTGATGGCATCGATATATTTGCAATTTTAAGAAGAAAAGATGAAGGTGGCTCTTTACGCACAATCTATACTAATTATATTTTGCCTAAAATACAAGAGATAATTGGCGATCGCTATAATTTAAGTGCCTCTTTTGGCTATGTTATTATCGAGGATTGTTCCGAAAAATTAGTAAATCTTGCCGCCCATGCCGATGCAGCTCGTGTGTCCGGCAAAAAGAAACATAAAACTACTTTTATTCAATTCGATCAGGAAATGCGCGAGGCCTATAATAATAAGTTGCGCCTAACCTTTAGAATGGAACAAGCCATGAAAGATGGCGAATTTATGGTGCATTATCAGCCTAAAATCGACCTGCTTAAAGATAAAATTGGCGGTGCCGAGGCCTTAATTCGCTGGTATCCTAAACTGGGTAAGCCAATTTATCCTAATGAATTTATCGGTGTTTTTGAAGAAAATGGCTTTATTGCAGCTATCGATTTATATGTGGTAGATCAGGTTGCTCGCTTTATTAAGGCTAATCAAAACAAAATCAAAATTCCGGTGATATCGGTAAACTTATCGGCAATTACGATTATGGAAAATAAGGTGGTAAGTGATATTATCCGCATTTTAGATTCGCATGGTGTAGAGCGTAATCGCATCGAAATCGAAATTACCGAAAGTGCCATTTTATCTTCCGAGGATAAATTCTTGATGGTTATCAATCAATTTAAAAAGGCCGGTTTTACAATTTCTTTAGACGATTTTGGCAAGGGGGTTTCTTCTTTAAACCGTCTTAGCAATATTGATGTAGATGTTTTAAAGCTAGACGAAGCCTTTATTGATATTAGCGAAAATGTCGAAAAAACCGCTATTGTGGTGCGTGATGTAATTTCGCTGGCCAAGCATTTAAAGATGAAAACCGTAGCCGAAGGTGTAGAAACTTATGAACAGGCTCGCTGGTTAAAATTGCTTAATTGTGAGTATGCTCAGGGCTATTATTTTGCCAAACCCATGCCCGAAGAAGATTTTAAACAAGCACTTATTGCCGATAAGGATTATATTATCGATAAAATGCAGGCTTCCTAAATTCTAAAAATTGCTATCTTAGCACCTTAGCTGCTAAGATAGCAATTTTTTAATCCAATATTATAATTTGATTGGCAATAAATGATAATATTGGCTGCGGCGATTGATATTTGTTAATAAAGCAAGTTGATTTTTTTTATCCTCATATTTTTTTGCCAATAATAGGGCTTCGGCCAGATAAGCTTCGATTATTTTGTCATTGGCCGTAATTGCCTGTTTAGCCCAGTTTTGCCAAATATAAATATCCTTGGCCTCAAATAATAATTCTTGCTGCTCGGGTGCCAAAACCACAAAAGATGATGGCCTAGGCTCTGTGCTTTCTTCTACAATTAGGCCGTTTTCGCGGTAAATAAGTTTGGCTAAGGCGGCTCTTCTTAAAGGATCTTGGCCATAAATATGCAATTGCTTAATTAAAGGTGCTAAAAATCGGGCGGCTAGGCAGCAGATGCTATCATCGGCATTTAAACTAAAACTATCCTTGCGCCAGCCGGGGCAATCATAATCCAAAGAATTTGGCAATACCGCCAGCGCATATAAGCGACCATTGGCTATACTAAGGGGCTGATTATTTACTTTGGCCGCCATTTGCGGCGCCATAGCCATTACACTACAGCCACTTTTAACAGCAGTTTTAAAACAGCGCTTTAAAGGGCCTGCTTTGGCAGCCCCGCTATAGGTAATTACTTTTAAATTATAATCTTTAAATGGCCAAATTTCGATGCCTTCGCTTTTATAATTTTGTCTTAAAAGATTATTTCTGGTTTTTATTAAACCAATATCAGCCAGTTCCACCATTATTTTGCCCCTTTATTTTTTGCTATATAAATTATATGTTGCAAAAATTTAATTTAGAACAGTTTTTATCAATTATTAAGCTTGACAAAGCAGCTATCTAGGAATTATAATAATTAGATATGGTAATAATTATAAATATCATCGACAAGAATTTGGAGGAAAAAAACTATGGCGGAAAAAGACATTCTTATTACTAAAGAAGGCTTACAGAATATGGAGCAAGAGCTCGATCATCTAAAAACGGTGCGCCGCAAAGAGGTTGCCTCGCGGATTAAGCAAGCAATCGAATTTGGTGATATCAGCGAAAACTCCGAATACGAAGATGCCAAAAATGAACAAGCCTTTATTGAAGGTACTATCTTAAACCTGGAAAAGAAATTAAAAAATGCCCGCGTAGTTGATGATAGTAATGTTAATACCGATATCGTATCCGAATATAGCACCGTTACTGTGCTTAATTTGCTTACCGACGAAGTTTTAACTTTTCAGATTGTAGGTTCGGTAGAGGCCAAACCTTTTGAAGGCAAAATTTCTAATGAAAGCCCGGTTGGTAAAGCGCTTTTAGGCCATGCCGTAGGCGAAGAAGTTACCTTTACTGTGCCGGCCGGCGAAAGTAAATTATTAATTAAAGATATCCAAAAATAGGATATTAGCAATAAAGGAGTGAATATCGTGGCCGAAATTAGCGCCAATGAGCAAAGACAAATTAGAATAGATAAAATGGCCGACCTTAAAGCTTTAGGCATCGATCCTTTTGGTGCCCGTTTTGAACGTAGCCATTATACTGAACAAATCATCAATAATTTTGATGATTTAGCAGGCCAAACTGCTATTATTGCCGGCCGCATTATGGCCATCCGTGCCCATGGCAAGGCTTGTTTTGCGGTAATTGCCGACTTAACCGGTTCGGTGCAAATTTATATTCGCCAGGATATGGTAGGCGAGCTTGGCTTTAAGCAATTCGAGCTTTGGGATATCGGCGATATTGTTGGCATAGAAGGCGAAATTTTTAAAACCCAACGGGGCGAGATTTCTGTAAAGGCCAAAAATTTAACCTTTTTAACCAAATGCCTGCGCCCTTTACCAGAAAAATGGCATGGGCTTACCGATGTGGAAATGCGTTATCGCCAGCGTTACCTGGATTTGATTGTTAACCCCGAAGTTAGGGATACTTTTATTGCTCGCAGCAAAATTATCCGCTCTATGCGTAATTATCTGGATAATTTAGGCTTTTTAGAGGTAGAAACCCCGGTATTGCATAATATTGCCGGCGGCGCTTCGGCCAGGCCTTTTATTACCCATCATAATACCTTAGATATGGATTTGTATATGCGTATTGCCCTAGAGCTGCACTTAAAGCGCTTAATAGTGGGCGGCCTGGAAAAGGTTTATGAAATTGGCCGCGTATTTCGTAATGAGGGCATTTCGATTAAGCATAATCCCGAATTTACGATGATCGAGCTATATCAAGCCTATTCCGATTATCATGGCATGATGGAATTGGTAGAAAACTTAATTTCGCATATCGCCAAAGAGGTATTAGGTACTGATAAAATCAATTATCAAGGCACGGAAATCGATCTGGCCCCGGCTTGGCGTCGTTTAACCATGTTTGATGCGATTAAAGAATATGCCGGCATTGATTTTAGCCAAATTCCCGATGATGAGGCAGCTATTGCCGCCGCCAAAGAGGCCGGCCTAGCTATCGAAAAGGGCGCAACCCGAGGCGATATCATTAACTTATTCTTTGAAGAAAAGGTAGAGGCCAATTTAATTCAACCGACCTTTATCTTAGATTATCCGATTGAAATTTCGCCGCTAACCAAATGCAAAGCCGATCAGCCGGAATTAACATATCGTTTTGAAGCCTTTATCTATGGCCGCGAGCTAAGCAATGCCTATTCCGAGCTAAACGACCCCCTAGACCAGCGCAAACGCTTCGAACATCAAATGGAGCAAAGAGCGATGGGCAATGAGGAAGCCAATGAAACCGATGAAGATTTTATTCGCTCGCTGGAATATGCTATGCCGCCAACAGGCGGGGTAGGGATAGGCATAGATCGTCTAATCATGTTCCTAACCGACTCGGCATCAATCCGCGATGTAATCCTTTTCCCAACAATGCGTTCCAAAGAATAAAAAGTTTTACTCAATTTTTTACAAAAAATTGCGGGGTTATAGGGGCAGAGCCCCTAGCGTAAAAGGACTTGATGGGTTCAAGTCCTTTTACGCTATAAAGCAAAGGCTGCGACAATTTGTCGCAGCCTTTGTAAACTAAGGAGCAAATATGAATATAAAAGAAATTCTAAGCAAAGTAGACCATACCCAATTAGCACCGGAAACCACCTGGCAAAACATCAAAGATTTATGCGATGATGCCCAAAAATACCAAGTAGCAACGGTATGCATCCCGGCCAGCTATCTTAAGCAGGCCAAAGCTTATAGCAAAATTAAATTATGCACCGTAATTGGCTTCCCTAATGGCTATTCGCTAACCGAAATTAAATGCGCCGAAGCCAAAGCCGCCATCAATGATGGCGCCCGAGAAATTGATATGGTTATCAATATCGGTGCCTTAAAAGACCAAAATTATCAACTGGTTCTGGAGGAAATCAAAGCGGTAAAAGCAACCTGCGCCGATCATATCCTCAAAGTAATCATCGAAACTTGCCTGCTAAACGACGCCGAAAAAATCAAAGCCTGCCAAATCATCAATGATTCGGGTGCCGATTTTATTAAAACCTCAACCGGCATGTCTAAAGGCGGTGCCACTTTTGAAGATATCAGCTTATTCAAAAAACATATCAACCCCAAGCTGGGCATTAAAGCAGCAGGCGGCATAGCAAGCTTAGCCGATGCCGAGCAATTTATCAAGCTGGGAGCTAGCCGCTTAGGCACCAGCCGCATTATCAAAATCCTTAAAAATCAAGGCGCAGAGGGCTATTAACTGCGAATTAAAGGCATAGTCATACAACGCGGGCCACCACGCCCACGCGATAGTTCCGAGCTGGCAATTTTGATAACCTCGATATCGTTTTTCTCCAAAATGGCATTGGTAATGGTATTGCGATCATAAACCACCACCTTGCCGGGAGCGATGGCCAGGGTATTAGCGCCATCATTCCATTGCTCACGCGCGGCAGCCACCTGATCATTGCCGCCGCAAGGGATTAAAATGATACGCTCTAAATCCAAAATTTGCTTTAAAACCATGCTTAGATTTTCTCGATAATGCTCCACCCGATAGCGGCCGCTATCATCAATTTTATGCAGCCCATAAATTTGCAGACTATTTAATATGCCGGGATGAATGGTAAATTTATTAACGTCTACCTGGGTAAATACTGTATCCAGATGCATATAGGCCCGCAAATCGGGTATATCCAAAGCCAAAATAGTTGTTACCGAACTTAAAGGATTGCTAAATAAATTTTGAGCCAAAATTTCGATGGCTTCGGGGCAGGTTCTTTGCGATAAACCAATCGCCAAGACCTGCTCATTTAAATTTAAAATATCGCCGCCTTCGATGCTAAAAGGATTATCATTATCATAAAAAAGTGGCGTTTTTTGAGCATAATCGGGATGATATTTAAAAATATAACGGCTAAAAATAGTTTCGCGGTTGCGGGTAAGGGCATGCATATGATTTAGGCTTACCCCCTGGCCAATGGCCGCAAAAGGGTCGCGGGTAAAGTATAAATTAGGGATAGGGGCGCAAATAAACTGCTGCTTATAATCGAGCCGCTCGCTTAAAATGCCCGGCTTTAAATCGGGAAAAAGCTTATAAAATTCCTCCAGGTGAATACCGCTCATTGTTTTAAAAACAAATTGACGGCAATCTTTAATATCGGCCAAAAACTCACTTAAATAAGGCTGATAATGGCGGGCAATATAGCCGGATTTATTAATAAATTCTTCGATAAACTGCTCTTTTACCTGCTGAGATTGGCTTAAAGCCTCGCAGGTTAAATCGGCTAAATAAACAGTTTGTGCGCCATGGGCGCTTAGGGCCTGGGCAAATTGATCATGCTCTTTTTGGGCAGCGGCTAAATAGGGGATATCATCGAATAATAATTGCTCTAGGGAATCGGGAGTTAATTGCTCTAATTCGCTACCCGGTCGATGCAAAAGTACCTTTTGCAAGCTATTAATTTCGCTTTTAACATTGATAGTCATTTTTTACTCCTTATAATTGCCACTTAATCTATTGTAAGAATAATTCAACTTTTTATGCCACTTCTCCTTTATTATACCGCAACCGCCCCAAGGTTTAAAAAAAACTACTACAAACCATAATGTTTGTAGTAGCTTTTAAGGAGTAAGAATGAAATTTTCTATTTATTCGGCATTGGCAATTGTTCCCTGACTATTTTCGGCTTGGGCTAGAAACTCAAAATTGTCATCATGGGGGAATATTTGATCCAAACTGCCTCTAACTACAATGCGATGCGATCCAATACCTATCGGTGTGCAAGAGGTTAATGTTAAGCAGGAAAAACCTTGGCTTTTAATGATATCCCAGTTATCGGCCTCAACCACGCTTTGATCTAAATAAGTGTAACGATAAATTTGCTCGCCATCGCTTAAATACATATAATCGCCATCGGTTAAGGTATCGATATAATAAAAGGGAGCATTATCGGTAATTACACCGCCATAGCTGGTATTACGATGCGCAGCTAGGCTAACATTACGATTGCCTTCGCCGGGCAATTGTGCATAATCATAAAGGCCAACACCTTGATTTAAAGTTTCGTCTTCTACATTAGCGTATATCGACCAGCTATCTTCAAGCTTAGGGATAATTAAGGTTAAATCACCTTCTTGATAATGTTGACGCTCTACGGTGATAAAAAATTTATCATGAGGCAAATTGTCTTCAATAATTTCCTCTTCTTCCGAAGCTTGCTCAACAAGAATTTCTTCGATATCCGCAGTTAAAGGCAATGGGATTTCGTTAATTGTTATGGTATCTTGGTTGGCTGCTACTTGGCTGGTTTGCTGATAATCCTTCCACACCGCATAACCATATACCGCAAAAGCAAATATCGAAAAGGCAAGGAGGGTGCTGCATACAATACGCGTGATTTTTAGGAAAAAATATTTCCAGGATTCAAAATAGGTTTCTTGATTATTGTCATCGTCAAGATCTTGACTATCTTCACAATCTTGATCTAAAATTTCTTCGCTTAGATAAGTTTCTTCCCTGATTTCCAGGAGTTCAATTTTTTCAAATTTACCCATCGGTGTATACTCCATTTCTATAGTTTAGTTAGTTGCTTAAATTATTATTTGCTGTAAAGCATCATATTTATTTAGCTTATATCAATATTATAACAGACTTTGGTTACATTTCGGTTACATTTTGCATTTTTTTTACATTTTTTTTATTAATTTGTTAATTTTTTTTGATAAACAAAAAAATGGCAAATTTTTGATTTAAAAAAATTAATTGTAAAGTAGATTAGTACTTGCCAAAACGGCATTTTTAGCGCATAATATAAAGTAGAGTTTATTTTCTTACTTATATAATATAATTTTTTTGAAAGGGCAAGAGAATGGCTAAACAATTTGAGGTTTATATGTTTGCAAATTTACGGCAAGCGCTTTTTAAGCCGGAAGTTTTGGAACAGTTTAATATTAATAAGCGAGCTTGGCAATCATTATTAAAAGAAGATAATTGGTCGGAAATATTTAAAGACTTGGCAGCTAAAAATAATCGTTATAGCTGTGCCGAGGTTTTAGATTTGGCCAAAAATACCATGCAAAAATTAGCGCCAACCCCCCAGGAGGGCTGGTTGCGCTTTATTTATGATTATAATCGTAATTTACTTTTTCCGCAGAGCGAATTTGAACCCAGGGCTAAAGAATATGGCGATGCGGCCTTGTTTTACCTGGTATTATTACAGGTTTTATTAAATGAGGAAAAAAAATATATGCCCTTTGATTGGCGCATGGATTTTTGCTTTTTAAATGAGGATCAATATTTAGCTACCGATACCGCCGAGGAATATCAATTATTGCTTAAATATTGGCAGCAAAATTTTGTTTATGAGCTATTACGCTTAACCGGCGAGGTTATGCCTTTTTGCACATTATCGCATATAGCCGGGGTGCATCATTTGGCAATTAGCTGCGCTTTAGATTTAAAAAATGCCGGGGCTAGCCTGGATTTAGCCTTAATTTCCGGTGCGGCCTTAACCCATGATATTGGTAAATATGGCTGTAAACCGCATGAAAAAGTGCCTTATTTACATTATTATTATAGCGATTTATGGTGCAATCAGCGAGCATTGCCCACAATTGGCCATATTGCGGCTAACCATTCTACCTGGGATTTAGAATTGGAATTATTAAGGGTAGAATCCTTATTCTTAATTTATGCTGATTTTAGAGTACGGGAGATTATCGAAGAAGATCAGCCACGGCAAATGATGATTTTGCCTTTAAAGAATGCCTTTGATGCAATTTTGAACAAATTAGATAGCGTGGATGAGTATAAATTGCAACGATATGAATTTGTTTATGCCAAATTGCATGATTTTGAGGTTTATTTAAGGCGCCGTGGTGTAAATGTGGAGTTAGATAGCAAATTAAGGCCGATTTTGCCCTTAAATGATACTGCCTTAATGGATTATAATCAAGTTGTGGCGGCTTTAAAATATTTAAGTATTGATCATAATATTTCGCTAATGCATCATTTGGGCAGCGAACGGCTATTTGGTAATATCCTAGAAGCCGCGCGTGGCGAAAAAAATTGGAAGAATATCCGGGCTTATTTGAACATTTTTGAAGAGTATTTTGCTTATTTAAATCAAGGCCAAAAAGTGCAAACCCTTAGCTTTTTATATGAATTATTAATGCATAGAGAAGGGGATATTAGGCGCGCGGCAGCCGGCTTAATGGGCCAAATTATTGCTAATTTTAATAAGGGCTATATTAAACAATTGCCGGATAGCGAGCAAATTCACCCTGCTAAGGAGCTTGCTTTAAATCTTTGGCAAAAATATTTGCATAGGGTAATTATTCCCGATCATAAACTAAGCAGCCAGCATAAAAGCTGGGTTGGCTATACTTTAAAAATAATTATATCCTCGGTATTAGAATATTGCGAGCCTAATGAGCGTAGCATATATATCCAACCTTTAATGACATATTTTACCGATACCCATAGCCTACATGATACCACTTCTTTTGTGCTTTTGGATGCGATGACTTATCTGCCTTTGGAATTATGCGGCGAAGCGGAATTAAGCCGTTTGAGTAATTTTGCCATTGATACGGTAAATCATCCTAATTTGGAATTAAGGGTGGCTGCTTTAAGGGTATTGCGGCGCTTGGCCGAGCTGGTTAAGGATGATAATTCCTCTTTGCCTCAAAGGCTAAAAGATTTTGCCCTTAATTTTGATGATCAGAATATCGATGCTTTAATCTTCCTTAAAAGACGAATGATGCGGGTTTTATGCTTGGATGATAGCTGCGCTAATGAGCGCCTGGATAGTGGCGAAATCATTGCCGATATTTTCTTAGATAATCTTAAAACGGCTACACCTTGGATTATTAAGGCAATTAATATTAAGCTTTTGCTGGATAAGATTGAGAAAGGTAATCAGGAGCACTTATTGCATATTGCTGCCCATCTTTCTAATTTAATTAAGGTTAGCGAAAGGGTTGTGGTGCGCCATGATGCCGGCCAGGCCTTGCTAAAGATTATCCCTTTGCTAACAATCGATCAAAGAAATGAAATTGCCGTTGAATTAACCAAAGGCTTAGAGGTGGGCGAATACGAGTTTTCGAAGTATATTCCCGAATATTTAGGCCAACTTTTGCTTTATTTATCACCCGAAGAATTAGATGAAATGATTAAAAGGATTAATCAGCTGTTAAGCGGCAATAATGAGCGCATAATTTCGGTGGCTTTGGCCACAATCGGCATTATTGTGCAGGCTTATGATGGCTATTTAGCACGCTTTAATGAAACGCCGGCTCGCTATCAAAAACGCCTGGAAGTATTATTGGGCATGATTTTAAAAAGCCTGGCCAGCCATCATGATACGGTGCGGCAGGAGGCTTTATTGGTTTTGGGCAAAGGGGTTTTTGGTAATAATAAAATTTCCCTTAATGAAAAAAATAATATCTTTAATCTGATTTGCAAAAAAATGCTATTTTTAATTCGCGAAAATGATGAAGATGAATTAACCTTTTATTATAGCTCGTCGGCACTTAATCATTTTTATCGCTTTATGGCCTTAAAAAGCATGGATAGCAGCCGCTTTAAGCAGCAAGCTAAACGCAAAATTGCCTTTTTTCCCGGCACTTTCGATCCTTTTACTTTATCGCATAAAGGTATTGTCCAGGAAATTTTGAATTTAGGCTTTGAGGTATTGCTTTCTTTAGATGAATTTTCCTGGTCTAAAAAAACGCAACCGCGCTTAATTAGGCGCCAAATTGCCTCGATATCGGTAGCAGATGAATTTAATGTGCATATATTTGATGATTCTTTGCCGGTAAATATCGCCAATAATGATGATTTAAAACGCTTATCAGCTGCCTTAGAAGGTCGTGAAATTTATATTGTGGTGGGCTCGGATGTGGTGCTTAATGCTTCGGCTTATACTAAGCCCCTTGCCGATTTTTCGATTCATAATTGGAATCATATTATCTTTAGCCGTGCCTCTAATACGGCTTGGCGGCCGGAAAATCATCATGCTTATCAGCAGATTAAGGGCGATATTATCGAATTATCTTTGCCAATGCATCTGGAAGATATCAGCTCTACCCGTATCCGGGAAAATATCGATAATAATCGTGATATTTCGCATTTGATTGATCCTGCTGCTCAGGAATTTATTTATTATCATAGCCTTTATTTGCGAGAGCCGCAATATAAGCCGGTTTTGCGCTCTAAGGCCATGCAGTTTAACTATTTTGCTGATTTAGATCAAGCTTTAATCGAGCAATTATTAAGGCAAATCGATTGCAGTGATCATCATTTTGCAAATCTAGCTGCCAATTTAGCAAGTAAAAATAATCAGGCGCTGATGATTAGTTTAGGCGATAATCAGCAGCAAGCTTTAGGGATTATCTTTATGCGCATCATTAATAGCTCGGATTTATATGAGCAATTACATGATATCCGCTTGGCCGATTTAATTCGCAAAAAAGCCAATGGGCGTATTCTTTTAATCAGTGGCGCCTTATTTTGCGAGGATATCGAACAAGATAATAATATACAGCTATTATTAAACGAAGCCTTAGCGATGGCTTTGGCAGATAATTGTATTTTTGGTATTTATAATCCGGCAGCCAATATTTTAAGCAGCCCTTTAATCCAGCATAATCTGGAAAAGCAAGGTTTTAACAAAATTAGCGGCGGCCATGGGCTTTATACGGTAAATATGCATGAACCGCTAGTATTAATTCAAAACCTGGAAACTTCTATTAAAGAGCCTTTGGCTTCCAATCCGCAAGTAATTGCGGCCACACGCAAGGCGCATCATCGCCTGCAGCTGGCCTTAAATAATTTATTTCCCGGTAATTTAGTGCTTTCTTTGGCGGCATCTACCATTCATCAAAGATTAATGGAGGAAATTACCGGCATCAATCAGGTTTCGATGCAACAAAGCATGCCACGCAAGCTGGGCGATTATATGTGTGTGCCTTTTGGCAAAATGCTGCGGGGCAAGGTTGTGCCCAATACTGTAACAAAAACCCTGCATACGGATAAAGTGTATAACCCCGATATTAGCCAAAGCACTATTCAGGCTTATCCTTATTATTCCAAGCTATCTAATCAGATTAGAACCATTAGCTCTTTTCAGCGGCAAATCATTTTAGTGGATGATATTTTACATGCAGGCGATAGAATGATTGCCCTCGACCCTTTATTTAAAGCCGGAGATTTGGATATAAAAATGGTTTTAGTGGGGGTATTATCCGGTTATGGCCGCGACTTAATGGCTGTTAAAGGCTATGATACTAAAGGCGTTTATTATGTTCCTACTATTAAATATTGGTTTGTGGAATCTACCCTTTATCCATTTATCGGTGGTGATACTATTAAGCGCGAAGGCTTGCCCATTTTTGGCCTTTTGCCTTCTATTAATATGGTTTTACCCTATGCCGCCCCATTTTTTGCCAAGGATTGCTCGGGTCAGGCCATTTATGATTTTTCGCTTACTTGCTTGGAAAATGCTCGCGATTTATTCTTAACCTTAGAGGCCGAGTATCGCAATATGTTCGAGCGTAATTTATCCTTAAGCCGCCTATCCGAGGCAGTAATCTTGCCGCTTTGCCCGGATAAAGGCAGCTGCCTCAGCTACGACCCATCATTAAGTGTATCCACTTATTTAGAAAATGATATTGAAATGATAATCCGTAATAAAAATGTTATAGTTAGGGAGGGCTAATTGTGAAATATTATAGCTTTAATGATATGATTTTTGGATCATTTGAAGATTTGGATTTACCGCAGATACCGGAGCCGGAAAAAAGGCCGAATTTTATGCTTTATCAAAGAGATATTGCTAAAAATAAAGCCGCTTTTGCCCTAACTGATATCGGCCAAATTCGCCCTGATAGCCAAGAGAGCCATCATTGGCTTAATCGTAGCCGCTTGCAAGCAGGGGAGTTTTATGATGCCAAGCTGGCCGCCTATTTAGCAGAAGGGCCACTAAAAGCTATTAATATCAATCATCCCTCTTGGCAAAGAATAGCACTTGCTTATCCAATTAATCATTCGCGGCGAGTAAATATTATTGCCTTGGGCGATGTGGGCGCTACCATGTTAATGGGCTTGCGGCTTTTAGGCGGCGAAGTAATCAGCAAAATTGGCATTTATGATCTTAATCAAAAAAATGCCGAGCGTTATGAGTTTGAGATGAATCAAGTTATCGATGGCCATGATTATGATACCCTGCCCCCGGTAGAGGTGATTAATGAGGAGCAAATATTTGATTGCGCGGTGCTGATTTTTTGCGCAGCTGCCAATTTGCCGCCGGTAGATAGCCAGGTTAAGGATGTACGCATGGCTCAATTTGCGGCTAATCGTAAAATTATCGGCGAATATGCGCGTAAAGCCAGAAAAGCCAAATTTATGGGCTTTTGTTGTGTAGTTAGTGATCCGGTTGATTTATTATGCAAAGAATTATTTACTGTATCCAATACCAATGAACAGGGCGAGTTTGATGGCTTGGGGATTAGGGCTGAATTTATTCAAGGCTATGGCTTAGGGGTTATGAATGCCCGTGCTGCCTATTTTGCCAAAAAAGATAGCCGCTTTAGCTCGTTTTTAACTGAAGGCCGAGCCTTTGGGCCCCATGGCAATGATTTGATTATTGCCAATTCGATTAATAATTATAATCATGATTTATCCTTAGAATTAACAGCCAAAGCGGTAACTGCCAATATGCAAATGCGTAAACTGGGCTTTAAGCCATATATTGCGCCGGCTTTATCCTCGGCTGCTTTAGCAATTATCCGCACTTTAGGTGGTAAGTGGCAATATAGCTCGGTATTTTTAGGCGGCATTTATATGGGCTGCAAAAATCGCTATTTATATCAAGGTAATCAAGTAGAATGCCTGCCTTTGCCCGATAAACTATATCAAAGAATAGAGGAGGCGGCGCATAATTTAGCCCAAATTAATTAAACGCCGACAGCTTATTAATGGAAAATAAAGAGCTAATTTTGATTATGCCGCAGGCAAATAGTACTATACCGCCACGCCTAACAGAGCTGCTTGGCGATTGTTTGGCTAGCTATCAAATCGAGCAAACCTGGCTGATGGCCGAGCAAATGAAGCCTTTATCAGGCCAAAAAATACTATTTATAATTAGCTTGGATGAGCAGGGCTTAAATTATGAATATTATCGTTTTTTGGCCAAAATTAGGGGCAATAGCAATTTATTTAAAGATTGCCTAGCGGCCTTAATTATTGATGGCCAAAGCGAGCTTTATACCAAATCGATAGGCCGTGAGCTGGTTTTGGCTGCTAATCAGGCCGGTTGTGCCTTTATTGGCCGCCCTTTGGTCGAGGCTACCTTATCCCTAAATAATTTTGAGGTACAGGCCGAATTTAGCGGCTTTAGCCTTTTTGCCAGCTATCAAACGGCGGTTAATAATTTGCTAAAACGGCTTTTTATTAAGCAGCCGCCTTATTGTGCTGCCTCCAGCGATTTGCTGGTAATCCATGCTGCCGCCCATGCCAAATCAAATACACATGCTTTGTGGTCGATGGTAAAAAGCCACTTAGATGGCTTAACTATTAAAGAAATTGGCTTGCGTAACGGTTCGATGGTCGATTGCAGCGGCTGCCCCTATACTATGTGCCTGCATTATGGCGAGCGCTCCGATTGCTATTATGGCGGGATTATCACCACCGATTGCTACCCGGCTTTAGAAAAATCTAAGGCCTTGCTTTTATTATGCCCTAATTATAATGATGCTTTATCGGCCAATTTAACTGCCTTTATCAATCGCTTAACTGCCCTTTATCGGCGACAGCCCTTTTTTAGCAAGGCTGTTTTTGCGCTTATTGTTTCCGGCTATTCGGGCAGCGATATTTTGGCCGGCCAGATTATTTCCGGCCTATGCATGAATAAATCTTTTTTTCTGCCGCCTAATTTTTGCCTAATGCAAACCGCCAATTATCCGGGTAGCATCAATACTATTGCCGATATCGAAAAACAAGCCGCCCTATTTGGCCAACAAATTCGAGAAATTTATAAATAATCAATGGCTAATTATTGTAGTTTTTAAGGGGATATGTTATAATTACTATATATGATTATAATAATTTAAAGGCCATACAAACTCCCAGCTAGGGCTGGCTAGATGTTCTTAGATTTGCGCAGGAGGAAAATAATTTGGACAAAAATAAGCAAAGTTATGCACCTATCAAAGAGGCTTTGCAGCATTTTTCGGAATTAAGGGTTGTGCCCTTTGATGTGCCCGGCCATAAAAGGGGCAAAGGTAATGATGAATTAAAAGCATTTTTAGGCGGCAAATGCCTGGAAATGGATGTAAACTCGATGAAGCCTTTGGATAATTTGGCGCATCCGGTTTCGGTTATTTATGAGGCAGAAGTTTTGGCCGCCCAGGCTTTTGGCGCAGGCCATGCCTTTTTTATGGTTAATGGTACTACTGCGGCTGTGCAAAATATGCTCTTTTTTAGCTTGCGGCGTGGCGATAAAGTTATTTTGCCGCGTAATGTTCATAAAAGCGTGGTTAATGCCCTGATTATTACCGGGGCTATTCCGGTTTATGTTAAGCAACCCTTGCATCCAAGCTTGCATATATCCCTAGGGATGCAGGTGGAGGAGGTTAAAAAGGCCATTGCCGAGCATCCCGATGCCAAGGCGGTTTTTTGCAATAGCCCTACCTATTATGGTATTTGCTCCGATTTAAAAACAATAGCCCAATTGGCGCATCAGGCCAATATGCTGCTTTTAGTGGACGAGGCTCATGGCACCCATTTTAATTTTGGCGAGGGTTTTCCCATTTCGGCCATGGCAGCCGGTGCCGATTTAGCGGCAATTAGCATGCATAAATCGGGCTGCTCTTTAACCCAAAGCGCCTTTTTATTAAGTGGCCCCAATATCGATAAAGAGGCTTTGCGCCAAACCATCAACTTAACCCAAACCACCAGCGCCTCTTATTTATTGCTGGCCTCTTTGGATATTTCGCGCAAGAACTTGGCCTTAAATGGTCGCCAAATTTTTGAGCATGTTAAGCAAATGGCCTGCTATGCGCGGGAGGAAATTAATAAAATCGGCGCTTATTATGCCTATGGTGCCGAATTGATAGATAATGATACCGTCTTTGATTTTGATTTAAGCAAGCTAGCGGTAGCCACCGCCGGCAGCGGTTTATCAGGCATGGAAGTTTATGATATTTTGCGTGATGAATATGATATCCAAATCGAATTTGGCGATATTTCCAATATTTTGGCCTATATTTCGGTAGGGGATAAAGAGCAGCATATCGAGCGCTTAGTAGGCGCTTTAGCCGAAATTGCCCGCCGTTTTAGCAAAGAAAAACGCGAACTTTTACTATATCCTTTGCCCCAAACCTTAGTTGCTATTAGCCCGCAGGAGGCCTATTATGGCGCAAAAGTTTCGGTGCCAATTGAGCAAACCATAGGCAAAATTATGGGCGAGATAGCCATGTGCTATCCACCCGGTATCCCAATTTTAGCGCCCGGCGAATTAATCAATGCCGAGGCTATCGAGTATATTCGCTATGCTAAGGAAATTGGCTGCTCGATTATCGGCACCCATGATCCGGAAGTAAAACATTTAGCGGTTTTGAGGTGATTTTATGGATTTATGGTTTTCGGAATATCATACAGATAATGTGCGCCTATCAATTAGGGTAGACGAGCATTTATACACTTCGCAAAGCCTGTACCAGCGTATTGATGTATTTTCCTCGCCCGATTATGGCCGCTTTTTAACCTTAGACGGATATATGATGCTAACCGAAAAGGACGAGTTTATTTATCATGAAATGATGGCTCATGTGCCGATGGCAGTGCATCCTAATGTTAAAAAGGTGCTGCTAATCGGGGCAGGGGATGGCGGCACGGTGCGCGAAATTTTGCGCTATAATACCGTAGAACATATCGATTTGGTTGAAATTGATAAAGAAGTGATGGATGTATGTCGCAAATTCTTACCTTTTACGGCCGCCGGTTTAGATGATGAGCGGGTAAATATTCATGTAGAAGATGGTATGCGTTATGTACGCAGGGTTAAGGATTTTTATGATTTGATTATTGTTGATTCCACCGATCCTTTTGGCCCCGGCGAAGGCCTTTTTTCCAAGGAATTTTATGGTAATTGCTATAAGGCCTTAAACGAAAATGGGATTATGGTTAATCAGCAGGAAAGCCCTTTTTATCATAAGGATGCCTTAGCTGTGCAAAGGGCGCATCGTAATATTGTGCAATCATTCCCGTTTAGCATGGCTTATCAGGCGCATATCCCCACCTATCCCTCGGGATTATGGCTATTTGGCTTTTCGTCTAAAAATTATCATCCCCTGCGCGATTTTAGGGAGCAGGCCTGGAAAGATTTAAAAATTAAAACCCGCTATTATAATACTCAATTGCATCGGGGCGCTTTTGCCCTGCCCAATTATGTGGAAGATTTATTAAAAGGAGTAGAATAATGCTAAAAAGTAAACATGCTACTTTTTTTGATTGCGGCACTGATTATCAGGCTGCTGATATTGTAATTTTTGGTGCACCTTTTGATTCGACAACTTCTTTTAGGCCGGGCACCAGATTGGCGGCTGCCACCATGCGCTTAGAAAGCTTTGGCTTAGAAACTTATAGCCCCGATTTGGATTTGGATTTGGCCGATTACAGCATCTGTGATGCCGGTGATTTAGAATTGCCTTTTGGCAATAGCGAGCAAGCTCTGGACTTAATAGCTGAGCAGGTTAGCCAAATTGCTGCTGATCATAAAATCCCGTTAATGATAGGCGGCGAGCATTTAGTAAGCTTAGGGGCGATTAAAGCTTTGCATCAAAAGTATCCCGATTTGGCGATTATCCATTTTGATGCCCATACCGATTTGCGCGAGGCTTATTTGGGGCAAAGCTTATCCCATGCCTCGGTAATGCGCCTGGCCTGGCAATTGCTAGGTGATGGCCGAATTTGGCAATTTGGTATACGTTCCGGCGAGCGGCAGGAATTTGAATTTGCTGCTAAACATACCCATTTATGCGCCAATAATTTCGACGATTTGGCTTTGGCAATTGGCCAAAATCAAAAGCGCCCGATTTATCTAAGCATAGATTTAGATATCCTAGACCCATCCTTTTTCCCGGGCACAGGCACGCCGGAGGCCGGCGGGGTTTGTGTGCATGCCTTATTTGCGGCGCTAAAAGATTTAAGTGGGCTAAATATTATCGGTTGCGATATCAATGAATTAGCCCCCAATTATGATTTAAGCGGAGCATCAACGGCGGTTGCCAATAAGGTATTGCGTGAATTATTGCTAAATCTGTTAAAAAATAAGGAGGATTAAAATGGCGAAGATTATGATTATCGGTGCAGGTGGCGTGGCTAATGTGGCTGCCCATAAATGTGCACAAAACAGTGATGTTTTTGGGGAAATGATGATAGCCAGCCGTACCAAATCAAAATGTGATGATATTAAAAAGGCTATCGAGGCTAAAGGCACTAAAACCTTAATTACTACGGCTCAGATTGATGCCGATGATGTAGCTGCTTTAACTGCCCTTTTAGAGCAGGAAAAGCCGGCTTTGGTATTAAACTTGGCCTTGCCTTATCAGGATTTACCGATTATGGATGCCTGCTTGGCCGCCAAAATTAACTATATGGATACCGCCAATTATGAGCCGCCGGATCAAGCCAAATTTGAGTATAGCTGGCAATGGGCTTATAAAGAGCGCTATCAACAAGCCGGGATAACCGCCCTTTTAGGTAGTGGTTTTGATCCGGGGGTAACTTCGGTTTTTGCAGCTTATGCCTTAAAGCATCATTTTGATCAAATTGATTATATCGATATCTTGGATTGTAATGGCGGCGATCATGGCTATCCTTTTGCTACCAATTTTAATCCCGAGATTAATATTCGTGAAGTTAGCGCCAAGGGCAGCTATTGGCAAGATGGCGCCTGGGTAGAAACCGAGCCGATGGAAATTAAACGCGAATATAATTTCCCGGAAATTGGCCAAAAAGATATGTATTTGCTGCATCATGAGGAAATTGAATCCTTGGCAATTAATATACCGGGCGTAAAAAGAATTCGCTTTTTTATGACTTTTGGCCAAAGCTATTTAACCCATTTGCAATGCCTGGAAAATGTAGGCATGACCTCCATCGAGCCAATTGATTATGAGGGCAAGCAAATTATCCCCTTGCAATTTTTAAAAGCGGTTTTGCCGGATCCTTCATCTTTAGGGCCACGTACCAAGGGCAAAACCAATATTGGCTGCATTTTCCAAGGCCAAAAAGATGGCAAGCCAAAAACTTATTATATCTATAATGTTTGCGATCATCAGGAATGTTATCAAGAGGTTGGCTCGCAGGCGGTATCTTATACCACCGGTGTGCCGGCCATGATTGGGGCGATGATGCTAATGCAGGGCATTTGGCAAGGCCCCGGCGTATTTAATATCGAAGAATTCGATCCCGACCCATTTATGGAGCAGTTAAACCGCTGCGGCCTACCCTGGCAGGAAAGTTTTAATCCCGATTTAGTAGATTAGATTATATGGGGCTGTCGTAAATTGCGACAGCCCCAAAAAATTAAAAGTTTCTTTGCTTACTTTCTTTACAAAGAAAGTAAGGATCTTTAAAAAGGAGGCCAAAATGTTCAAAACAGAAAATATCCAAACCCCGGCCTATGTAGTAGTAGAAGAATTACTGGTAAAAAACCTAGAGATTTTACAACAAGTAAAAAAAGCAACAAACTGCAAAATCCTCTTAGCCCAAAAGGCCTTTTCGATGTTTCATTATTATCCCTTAATAGCTAACTATTTGGATGGGGTAACCGCCAGCGGCCTTTTTGAGGCTAAACTTGGGCATCAGCATTTTAAAAAGGAAAACCATGTATTTGCCGCCGCCTATCGTGATGATGAAATGGCCGAAATTGTCCAAATTTGCGACCATATTAGTTTTAATTCGGCTTATCAATGGCATAAGTTTAAAGAGCAAGTATTGGCGGCCGGGCGTTCATGCTCATTGCGGATAAATCCCGAATGTTCTACCCAGGAAGGGGCTATTTACGACCCTTGCGCTAAAGGCTCGCGCTTAGGAATTACCGCTGCCAATTTTAGCAAAAATTTATTAGATGGCTTAGATGGCTTGCATTTTCATACCTTATGCGAGCAAAATGCCGATGCCTTATGCCAAACTTTAGCTGCGGTTGAGCAAAAATTTGGCGCATATTTGCCCCAAATGCGCTGGCTTAATTTTGGCGGTGGCCATCATATTAGCCGCGCAGATTATGATTTGGATTTATTGATAAACTTGATTAATAAATGGCAAAATAAATATGACCTGCAGGTTTATTTAGAGCCGGGCGAGGCCATTGCCCTTAATGCCGGTTTTTTGGTTACAAAGGTTTTGGATATTATTGATAATGACCTAAAAGTTGCCATATTAGATACATCTGCTGCCTGCCATATGCCCGATGTTTTGGAAATGCCTTATCGGCCGCCTTTAGTAAATAGTGGCGTAGAAGGCGAGAAGGCTTATGATTATCGTTTAGGCGGCCCTACCTGCCTAGCAGGGGATATTATTGGCGATTATTCTTTTGATCAACCATTAAAGCATGGCGATATCCTAACTTTTGCCGATATGGCTATTTATTCTTTTGTTAAAAATAATACTTTTAACGGTATTAATTTACCTTGTATTTATGCAGCTAAAGATGGTGATTTGCAATTAATTAAGCAATTTGGCTATCCGGATTTTTATAATCGCTTGTCTTAATGCATATAATATGGTAAAATATAAGTTAAGACAAAAATGCGGAGGAAAAATATGAGTGCCATTCGGCAAATAGTTAAATTAGGGGATCCGATTTTAAGGCAAGATGCTCAAACCGTTAAGCGTTTTGGCCTTCAATTGCATATTTTGCTTGATGATATGGCCAAAACCATGTATGCATCCAATGGGGTGGGCTTAGCTGCGCCGCAAATTGGGGTTAGTAAAAGGGTTGTGGTTATTGATGATCATGATCAAAGTGGTTTAATCGAATTAATTAATCCCGAAATTGTGACTAAAGAAGGCAATGAACTTGATGTGGAATACTGCCTTTCGGTGCCAAACCGAGGCGGCGAAGTGGAAAGAGCTACCAAAATTATCGTTAATGCCCAAGATCGCTTTGGCGAAGAATATGTATATGAAGTTGAAGATTTTTTGGCAAGGATTTTTCAGCATGAAATAGACCACCTAAACGGTCAGTTATTTGTGGATATAATGAAGCGAGAGGTGAAAGATTAATGCGCTTTATCTATATGGGTAGCCCCGATTTTGCGGTTAAGCCCTTAGAGCATTTAATCGCCCAAGGCTTTAGGCCTCAGGCTATTTTTTCGCGCCCGGATAAGCCTAAGGGTAGGGGCGGCAAAATGCAGCCCACTGCCGTTAAAGCAGCAGGTTTAGCCCTGGATATCCCGGTATTTACGCCTGCCAATATCAATAGCCCTGAAGCAATTGAGCAAATTAAGCAATTTAAGCCCGATCTTTTGGTGGTGGTGGCCTATGGTCAAATCCTCAAAAAAGAGCTTTTGGCTTTGCCGCCTAAAGGCTCGGTTAATTTGCATGCCTCGCTTTTGCCTGCTTATCGTGGTGCTGCCCCCATTCAAAGGGCAATTATGAATGGCGAAACGCTAACTGGCATCACCACCATGTATTTGGCCGAAGGCCTAGATAGCGGTGATATGATTCTTAAAGCCGAGGTAGCAATCAGCCCCGAGGATACCGCCGGCAGCTTACATGATAAATTAGCAGCTACCGGTAGTGAACTTTTGGCGCAAACTTTGGCCTTAATCGCCGCAAATCAAGTAAAACCGATTGCCCAAAATCATGATTTAGCCACCTATGCGGCGATTTTAACTGCCGAGGACGAAATTATTAATTGGCAGCAATCGGCGCAAATTATTTATAATCAAATTAGGGGCTTAAGCCCTTTTCCCAAAGCTTATACCTACTATAAGCAAAAGCGGCTGAAGGTATTGGCTGCTAGCTGGCGCCCTAAGCGCTTTGAGGCCGCAGCCGGCCAAATTGTAGCTATCGATCGCCAAGGTATTTGGCTGGCTACCGCCGATGACGAAATTTGCCTAATCGAGGTTCAACCCGAAGGCAAGGCCAAGATGGAGGCTGCGGCTTTTGCTCGTGGCTCGGATATTGCCGTTGGTATGCAACTGTAAGCTTATTAGTTATTAAGGAGGATATTTATGTTTTTTTATGATCCCACCTGGATTTTGATGATAATTGCCATTGCCATCACCCTTTTTGCCCAAAGTAAGGTTAATTCTACCTATCATAAATATGCTAAGGTGCGTTCGGCTCGTGGTTTATCGGCGCATGATGCGGCTAGGCTGATTTTGGATTATAATGGCCTGCAAAATGTGCGTATTGAACAGGTTAACGGTAGCTTAACCGATCATTATGATCCCCGTGGCAAAGTTTTGCGCTTATCGCAGGCCACTTATCATAGCGATAGCGTGGCAGCATTAGGTATTGCTGCCCATGAGGCCGGCCATGCCATGCAGGATAAGGAAGGTTATATTCCCTTAAAAATCAGGGGCGCTTTGGTGCCTTTGGCCAATATCGGCTCCAATTTCTCGATGATTTTGATTATCATTGGCGCAATTATGGGTGCTGCTAATTTAATTGATTTGGGGATAATCTTTTTTTCCTTTGCTGTTTTATTCCAATTGGTTACTTTGCCGGTGGAGTTTAATGCCTCATCGCGAGCTTTAGCCGCTTTAGAAGGTGGCAATCTTTTAAATATCGACGAAGTTAAACAAACCAAAAAAGTGCTATCTGCAGCGGCCTTAACTTATGTAGCAGCAGCTTTGGCTTCCTTATTACAGTTATTGCGTTTTATTATTTTATTTGGCAGAAGGGATTAATCATAAATTTAAATGAAGCAGGAAACTAAAAAAATCAGCGCCCGTGAGGCAGCTTTGCTAATTTTACAAAAAGCCGAGCAGGATCAGGCCTATCTTAATTTATTATTAAGGCAAATGCTCGATAAATACCATTTATCATTACAGGATAAGCATTTAGCCACCGAATTGGTTTATGGCTGTATGCGCATGCAGGCCGCCCTTGATTATTGCTTGGAGCAATTATTAAGCCGCCCTTTAAAGAAGCTTACGCCGGCCATTGCCAATATTTTGCGAATTGGCCTGTATCAGCTTATTTATATGGAGCGCATCCCGGATTCGGCGGCGGTAAATACGGCTGTTGATTTGGCTAAACGCTATGGCCATAAAGGTACGGCCTCTTTGGTTAATGGTGTTTTGCGCAGTTATTTGCGGGCCGAGCAACCCTTATTGCCAAGCGAGGAACAAGGGCGTGATTATTTTATTCATACGCTATCCTATCCCAGCTGGTTGGTTGATGAATTGCTAAAATTATGGCCGGCGCAGGATATCAAGGCATTTTTACAGTTTCATAATCAGCATCATGGGATTATGGTGCGCTTTAATAGTTTGAAAATCAGCAAAGCCGATTTTATCAAACAATTAGAAGCTAAACAAATTGATTTTAGCCCGGCTAAATTTAGCCCTGATGGCTTTATTTTGCATAATGGTAGTGAGCATTTAAAGCCATTTTTAACCGATGGCCTAATTTTGGCTCAAGGCGAGGCCTCGCAATTGGTGGCTTATGCTTGTAATCCGCAGCCAAAGCAAACAATTATCGATTTATGCGCTGCCCCGGGCGGCAAAACCAGCCATTTGGCCCAGCTGATGGCTAATCAGGGGCGGATTATTGCCAATGATATCCATGCTAGCCGGGTGCAACTGATTAAAGATAATGCCGCCGCCTTAGGTATTGATATTATCGAAACCATTTGCGCCGATGCCAGCGATTTGCCTGCTAAATACCATAATTTAGCCGATATAGTGCTGCTGGATGCCCCCTGTAGTGGGCTAGGGGTTTTGGGCAAACGTGCCGATAGCCGCTGGCGTAAATCTAAAGATGATATTGCGCATATGCAGGCTTTATCTGCTAAATTATTAGCTGCAGCAGGGCAATATCTTAAATCTAAGGGGCATCTGATTTTTAGCACCTGTACCATTATGCCGGATGAAAATGAGCATAATATTAAGGCTTTTTTAGCGGCTAATCCTAATTTTAAATTAGTTGCGATGACTAATTTAGCCGATTTATTATTAGATGAAAAAGATAAAACTGCTGCTTTAGCAGGTATGATTCAGCTTTTACCGCAAAAGCAAAACTTAGAAGGCTTTTTCATAGCCAAAATGCAAAAGGATTAAGATGATTATTGCCGAAAATATAGATATTCTGGCTTTTAATGAAGCCGAATTAAAAAATTTTTTTAAAAGCCAAAATTTGCCGCCATTTAGAGCCGCCCAGGTTTTTAATTGGCTGCAAAATAAGGCTATGCTCGATTTTAAGCAAATGGCTAATTTGCCGCTTAATTTGCGCCAAGATTTGGCCGCCGCCTTTAGCTGCCAAATGCCGCAAATCGAGCATATCAGCGCCAATGCCGATACCCAAAAGCTATTGCTTAAATTGGCCGATAATCAAACTATCGAAACAGTGGCGATGTATTATCAACGTGCAAATAGTCGTGATCGGGCTACCTGCTGTGTTAGCACCCAAAGCGGTTGTGCCATGGGTTGCGCTTTTTGTGCCAGCGGCCTGTTTAAAGATATGCGCAATTTAAGTGCCGGCGAAATTATTGCCCAGGTATTGCTTAGTAGCCAACTTGCGATTAAGCAGGGGTTTAGCGGTATTAGCAATATTGTTTTTATGGGCATGGGCGAGCCTTTGGCTAATTTGGCCAACCTAAAGCAGGCTATTATGATTTTAAATGATAGCCAAGGCCAAAATATCGGCCAAAGAAGGATGACAGTTTCTACCTGCGGTTTAGTGCCGCAAATTTATCAAATTGCCGACTGGGATTTGCAAATTAACCTGGCAATCTCCTTGCATAGTGCCAATCAAGATAAACGTCAACAAATCATGCCGATTGCAGCAAAATACCACTTAGATGATTTGATCAAGGCCTGCGATCATTATCGCCAAAAAAGTGGCCGCCGCTTAACTTTTGAATATGCTATGTTTAAGGGTATCAATGATAGCTTAGAAGATGCAAAATTATTAGCAGATTTATTGACAGGACGCGATATTCTTGTTAATATTATTGCAGCTAATATTGTTAGCGAAAGTAAGTATCAGCCCAGTAATCAGGCGGCGATTAAGCAATTTTGTGATTATTTGCAAAGCCGTAATTGCGAGGTAGCCTTAAGAGAAAGACGAGGTCAGGATATTGATGCTGCCTGTGGTCAATTAAGAAAAAGATTAGCTTTTAAAAATATATCGGAGGTGTAAACCTTTGCGTGCTGAATTTATCTCCCATATTGGGGTAGTTAGAGAAAATAATGAAGATGCCGTTTTTTGCGACCCAAAAGCCGGGCTTTTAGTGATAGCCGACGGCATCGGTGGCAGCGATGCCGGGGAAGTGGCCAGCGCTACCGCGGTAAGGGTGGTGGCCGAAAACTTTTGGGAAAACCCCGAAAGCGAGCCGGCGGAATTGATGCGCGAGGCTTTTTACCAGGCTAATGATATTTTGTATCGCGCCGGCCATGAGGACGGCCGCCATGGCATGGGCACAACGATGACCGCCGTTGCCATCTGTGATGAGCAGATTAAGCTGGTGCATGTGGGGGATAGCCGTGCTTATTTGCTGCGCAAAGATCATATCGAGCAATTAACCGATGATCATACTTTGGTTAATATTTTGCTGGCTCAAGGCAAAATTACCGACCAAGAAGCCGAAAATCATCCCCAAAGGCATATTTTAGTGCGTTCAATTGGTCAGGACCTATTGGTACAGGTGCAGGAAAAAGAACTTACTTGGCAAAAAGGCGATTATTTGCTGCTTTGCACCGATGGCCTTTATAGTTTAGTGCCGGAGAAGGAAATGCAAACCATCACCGAAAGAGCGGTTGATTTAAAACATGCGGTTGATATGATGGCAAAAACTGCTATTAATCGAGGCGGCTATGATAATATTTCGATAATTTTAGCTGCTTTTGAATAAGTTGGAGGGATATCTTTGATTGGAAAACTGTTTAATGATCGTTATCAAATAATCGAAAAAATTGGCTCAGGTGGTACGGCCATCGTTTATAAAGGCCAAGACACCCTGTTGGGGCGGATGGTAACGGTAAAAATTTTGCGTGAAGAATGCGCCAGTAATGAGGAATTTGTGCGCCGCTTTAGACGCGAAGCCCAGGCGGTAGCCAGCCTTTCCCATGGCAATATTGTGGCTGTTTATGATGTTGGCATGGAAGAAAATATGCAGTATATTGTAATGGAATTTGTTGAAGGGCTATCCTTAAAAGAGTATATTCAACAAAAAGGCAGCTTAGGCATAGAAGAAGCTGCCGCTATTATGGTGCAAATTTTAGATGGTATCAGCTATGCCCATGAGCATGGCATTATTCATCGAGATATTAAGCCTCATAATATCCTCTTAGGCCATGATGGCCGTGCCAAGGTTACCGATTTTGGTATCGCCATCGGCATGACCGATGTTACGCAAACTTATAATACCTCGTCTAAAATCATGGGCTCGGTGCATTATATTGCCTCCGAGCAGGTACAAGGCTTAGCCGTTACCGAAAAATCGGATATTTATTCGGCCGGTGTGGTTTTTTACGAGATGCTTACCGGCGAATTGCCCTTTAATGGCGATACGCCAATTAGTATTGCCATGCAGCATGTGCAGGCCGAATTGATCTTGCCGCATCAGCTTAATCCACGCATCCCGATTGGTTTATCCTATGTAATTATGCGGGCGATGCGTAAAAATCCGGAAACCCGCTATGAAAGCGCCAAGGAAATGAGCGAAGCAATTAAGGGCGTAGTAGATGGTTTAAGCAGCATTTATCAACCTGCCCCCGATGAAAAAATTGATGGTGGCGAATTAATTACCGGCACAGATGGCCGACCCAGCCGCCGCGATAGAAGGGTAGAAACTGTGCGTAAACGCAATACGGAAGGCCGCAAACGTTCGATTAATTTTACGGCCATTTTGCTATTAATAGTGGTGGTTAGCTTTGTGGCGGCCTTGATTTGGTTTGTAGGCAAAATTGGCATTATTTTTGAGCCGGAAACAATGATAGCTGCCCCCGATATGGTAGGCAAGGAAATTAGCCTGGCCGAAACCGAATTGGATAATATGGAGCTAAGCTATACCGTAGAGCGCAAAAATAGCGAAACTGTGCCGATTAATACCATTATCAGCCAAAGCCCGGTGGCCGAAACCAGCATTAGTGCCAGCCGTAATATTATCCTAACAGTTAGCGATGGCCCTCCTTTAACCGATGTGCCGGTAGTAGAGGGATTAAGCGAATATTTAGCCGAAACCAGGCTGGCCGATAAAGGGCTTACCTTTGTTTATAATGAGCCGGAATATCATGATGATGTTTTAGAAGGCGATATTATTGACCAAGTGCCGGCAGCCGGCACCCAGGTTGCCGGTGGCACCCAGGTGATGATGACGGTAAGCAAAGGGCCGGAACCAATTTTAATTGATATGCCAACCGTAACCGATTTGCCTTTAGAAGAAGCCCAAACCGCTTTAGCTAATGCAAAACTGCTGGTAGCCCAGCCTTTAGTTTATGAAGAAAGCCTAACCCATAATGAGGGTATTGTAATTAGACAAAGCTCGGCCGCCGGCAGCGAAGTTGCCGAAGGCGATGAAATTACCCTGGTAGTAAGCTCGGGCCCCGGGCCTGTAGATCGCTCGGTAACAATTAATTATACCGTAATTGATGATGGCTTGCCCCATAATATCACTGTTGTCATCAGCGATACCCAAGGCGTGCGCGAAGTTTGGAATCAGGAGCATGAATCGGGCTATTTCTTCAATCAATCCTTTACCTATTATGAAAAAGGTATAATTACCATTTATCTGGACAATGTTGCCCAGCAATCCTTCGAAGTTCCTCAAAATGCCGGAGCAGGGAGTATATAATGAGCAATAATTGGCAGGATGGCCTGATTTTAAGCTCTTTTGGCGGTTTTTATACGGTGCTTAGCCAAGAAAATAAGCATAAATGCCAATTGCGGGGAAAATTGAAAAAAAAGCGCTTTTCGGAAGATGGTTTAATCGGGGTTTTTGTTGGCGATAAAATCCAATTTTCTTTAGCCACCGATGGCGAAAGCTATGGCATGATCGAAGCCCTATATCCACGCCAAAACTTTTTGCCACGCCCTAAAATTGCCAATATCGAGCAAGCCATTATTGTGATGGCTGCTAAAGAGCCTGATTATGATTTGCTTTTATTAGAAAAAATCCTGATCACTACCGCTTTTTTGGGGATAGAGGCCGCCATTTGCATCAATAAAATTGATTTGGCCGATCATGATTTAGAGCCGGTTTTAGAACCATATCAAAAAGCAGGCTGGCCAATTACCCTGGTATCTACCTATACCGGCCAGGGCATAGAGCAATTTAAAAAATTGCTTAATGGCAAAATTTCGGTTTTGGCAGGCCCTTCGGGGGTGGGTAAATCGAGCATTTTAAATGCAATTTTGCCCGAAGCCAATATTGCGGTAAATGCAATTAGCGATCGCTTGCAAAGGGGCAAGCATACCACCCGTAGCGTAAGCTTGCTGGCTTTAGCAGAAGGTGGCTTTGTGGCCGATGCTCCCGGTTTTTCGCTGCTGGATTTGCCAACTGCACTTAAAAAAGACGACTTAAGCGATTATTATCCGGAATATAAGGCCTTAGGCGAGCAATGCCGCTTTTTGGGCTGCAATCATCAAAACGAACCCGATTGCGCCGTTAAACTGGCTGTTGAGCAGGGCGAATTATCCTTAAGCCGCTATCAGTATTATTTGCGATTTTTAGAAGAAATTGCTGAAAGAGAAATTAAATATTAAAGGTGATAATATGAAAAAAATAGCTCCGTCTTTTTTATCGGCCGATATTTGGCAAGTAGCCGCCCAGCTTAGCGCTTTAGAAGAAGCCGGCTGCGAATATTTGCATTTGGATATTATGGATGGCCATTTTGTGCCTAATATTTCCTTTGGGCCGCATTATATTCAAGGCCTGCGTAAGCATAGTAAAATGATTTTTGATACCCATTTAATGGTAGAAGAGCCGGATTTTTTGCTAGAGGATTTTGTTAAAGCCGGGGCGGATATTATCACCGTTCATGTGGAGGCAATTAAGCATTTGCATCGCACTATTGAGCGCATCAAAAGCTATGGCCTAAAAGCAGGTGTATCCTTAAACCCTGCTACACCCTTATCGGCTTTAGAAGAAATTTTGCCGCTGGTGGATTTAGTGCTAATCATGAGCGTAAACCCGGGTTTTGGCGGCCAAAGCTTTATTCCCGAGGTAATCAATAAAATTGAGCGCTTAGCAGCACTTAAAAAGGCCAATAATTATCAATTTATTATCGAGGTAGATGGCGGTGCCAAGCAGGATAATATTGCCCAAATTGCCGCTGCCGGCGCTGAATTAATTGTAGCCGGATCGGCTGTTTTTGGCAAAGAAAACCCAGCGCAAGCCTATCAAGATTTGGCTGCAGCATTAGCATAAAAGAGGTTGATATGGAACAAACAAATTGGGGGCAAAGCGTAAGCGGGGTGCTGATTATAGATAATCAGGTGCTTTTAGCGCGTCATACTTATGGCAATGGCAAAGGCAAACTAATTGTACCCGGCGGTTATGTGCAGCATAATGAAACGCCTCAAGCTGCCCTTAAAAGGGAATTTTTAGAAGAAGTTAATTTAATCATCGAGCCTAAAGAGCTAATCGGCATTCGTTTTAATGCCCTGGATTGGTATTTAGGTTTTGCGGTAGATTATATAGATGGCGAAGTAAAACCCGATAATGACGAAATTAGCGAAGCAATTTGGCTAAATATAGAAGAAGCCCTAAGCAGGGAAGATGTGCCGGAAAATACTAAATTATATATCAAAGCAGCCCTCAACAAAAGTGCCGGCTTAAAGCCAACACCCTTCGAAGGCCGCAACCCCCCCTGCACATTATACGGCTCATTCTAAAGTTTAATCAATTTTTTTTAAAATGGCGGAGTTTTAGCTAAAGATAATCCATAGCTATGCATGTAGCTAAAAAGCTCGGGGCAGAGCCCCAAGGTCTTGACAACTAATTATGGTTAGTGTATAATACAATATCATCAAGAAAAAAGAGGCAAATATGTATAAACAAATCCAAAACATAGCTATTATTATTATCAACAGGCGAAGTTAGGCTTATTTTTTAGCCCTTCGCCTATTGCTCATGCATAAGCGAAGGGCTTTTTTATTTTTAAGCCCAAAATCAAAGGAGGAAATTATGTTATTAAAGGATATCGAACAAGCAGCAGCCCGCTTAAAAGGAGTAATCCATAAAACACCGCTAACATCCAGCCGCACATTTTCGGAGATGTCTGATTGCGAACTTTATCTTAAATGCGAAAATATGCAAAAAACCGGCTCTTTTAAAGTAAGAGGAGCCTATAATAAAGTAGCCAAAATGGCACAGGAAGGCAATTTACCTGCTGCTTTAATAGCATCCAGTGCCGGTAATCATGCCCAAGGGGTAGCCTATGCTGCTAAGTCTATTGGCAGCAAAGCCATTATTGTGATGCCCAAAAGTACGCCAATTGCCAAGGTTTCGGCTACCCAGGGCTATGGCGCGGAGGTTATCCTCTATGGCGATTGCTATGATGAAGCCTATGCTAAAGCCCAAGAATTAAAAGAAGAACGCCAAGCTGTTTTTATACATCCCTTTGATGATGAAGATGTAATTGCCGGCCAAGGCACCATCTCGCTGGAGATTTTGCGAGCCTTGCCAACTGTGGATGCTATTGTAATCCCGGCCGGCGGCGGTGGGCTTTTAGCCGGGATGGCCTCTTGCATTAAGCAAATTAATCCCCGAATCCAAGTAATTGGCGTGCAGGCCGAAAATGCACCGGCAATTGTTCAATCATTTAAAGCAAAAAGCCTGGTCGAAACCCTAACCTCTAATACAATTGCCGACGGTATTGCCGTAAAATGCCCCGGCACAAAAACGCTAGACTTAATTTGGCAATATGTGGACGAAATGGTAACCGTTAATGATGACCAAATTGCCGAAGCAATTTTGATGGTTTTGGAGCGCTCCAAAATGGTGGTTGAGCCGGCCGGGATTTCCTCCTTGGCTGCAGTTTGGCAAAATAAAATCGATTTGGCCGGTAAAAGAGTAGTTTGCCTGCTATCGGGTGGTAATATTGATGTGGGCTTTATCCATAAAGTGGTGGAAAAAGGCTTGATTAATCGCGGGCGGCAAATGAAATTTAATACTTTAATGCCAGATAAACCCGGTAGCTTGCAGGAATTTGCCACTATTGTTGCCGAATTAGGTGCTAATATCATTTTAATTCAGCATGACCGTTTGCGAGCCAACTTAAACTTAGGCGAAGCAATTTTGCATGTAGCCTGCGAGGTTTCGAGCCGCGAGCATGGTCAATCTGTGGTTAAAAGCCTGGAAGAACGTGGTTATCCAATTACAATGGAATCCTAAGGAGAAATTATGGCGGAAACTATTTTGCCTAAAGCCTATGGCGTGGCGGAAATTAATAATTATATTCGCGAATACTTAGCCGAAGATGAATTATTACCCAATATTTTAGTAAAAGGCGAGCTAACAGCCTATAAAACCCATAGCTCCGGCCATGCCTATTTTACGATTAGCGAAAAAAATGCCATTCTTAACGGTGCTATTTTTCGCAAAGATGCCGCAAGATTAAATTTTGCACCCCAAATTGGTATGGAAGTAATAATTTGGGGCAGTATCAGCTTTTATGAGCGTGACGGCAAAGTGCAGCTTTATGGACGGGAATTTTTTCTGCAAGGGGCAGGCGCTAAGGAAGAAGCCTTACAACAATTAAAGCAAAAATTGGCTACCGAAGGCCTTTTTGATCAGGAGCATAAAAAAGATTTACCTTTTTTTCCCTATTCGTTGGGGGTAATTAGCGGAGCAGGCAGTGCCGCTTGGGCCGATATTCAAAAAGTTGCCTTAAGCCGTAACCCTAATTTGCAGATTAAATTATATCCGGCCACGGTGCAAGGCGAAAGCGCAGCCCAAAGCATTGTGCTTGCTTTATTTGAGGCCGAAAAAGCCGGCCATGATTTACTAATTGTTGGCCGTGGCGGTGGCGCAAATGAAGATTTAGCCGCCTTTAATGAGGAGGCCGTGATTAGAACAATTTTTGCCCTAAACACACCGATAATTGCAGCTATCGGCCATGAAATTGATACTTCTTTGGCCGACTTGGTAGCCGATAGACGCGCCGCTACTCCTACCCATGCTGCCACAATCGGCATCCCCGATTGCGCCGAACTAAGCCAGTATCTGGCTGCCTTAAAACTTAGGTTGCGACGGGCGCTAAATCATAACCTGCAACAAAAAGTGTATAATTTACAACAACTACAAAACCGCTTACAGGCTTTAAATCCTCAGCAGGTTATTGAGAATTATCGTCAACAAATATCAAAATTGCAATTTGACTTAGATAATACTTTTAAGCTGGGAAAACAACAAAAATACGAGCAATTTAATTTATTATTAGCTCGTTTAGATAATTTAAGCCCCTTAAAAACTTTAAGAAGGGGCTATAGTTTGTGCATAGATCAAAATCAGCAAATTATTGTAGATGCAGCACAATTAAAAACCGGTGATAAATTAAATGTAAAGTTAGATAAAGGCAGGGTATCCTGCCTGGTAGAGGAGGTTTATGATGAGCAGTAATACCATAAATTTTGAGCAGCTTTTAGCCGATTTAGAAGCCAAAGTAAATGAATTAGAAAATGGCAACTTGGATTTAGAGGCCATGATGGCCAAATATAATGAGGGCATGGCCCTAGTAAAACAAGGTAATGATATTTTAGACAAAACCGAGCAGGCTTTGTTAGAAAAGGTGGATTAATATGGACATTAATCAATTATTGGATTTTGCCAAGCAGGCAACCGAGCAGGAATTGGCAACAATTTTGCAACCTAAGCAAAAGGCCGAAGATCGCTTATATCAAGCTATGGAATATAGTGCTTTAGCAGGTGGCAAAAGATTGCGCCCGGCTTTGTTTTTGGCGGTTTTGCTAACCTTTGAGGATAGATTAAAGGCCGATTTGGCCTCGTATATGCCTTTTGCGGCAGCCTTGGAAATGATTCATACCTATTCGCTAATCCATGATGATTTGCCGGCTATGGATAATGATGATTTAAGGCGGGGCAAGCCTACTTGTCATAAGGCTTTTGATGAGGGGTTGGCGATTTTGGCCGGCGATGGCCTATTAACCGAAGCCTTTAATCAAATGCTAAGTATTAAGGCGCAGGTAGGCGCTACCGATTTAATCGAAGCGGTGCAGGTTGTAGCGCAAGCTGCCGGTATTTATGGAATGGTTGCCGGGCAAGTTATCGATTTGCAATTAGAGGGCGAGCAGGCCGATATTGAGCAATTAAAGTATATGATTGAGCGCAAAACCGGGGCTTTATTTAGGGCGGCAATTATCAGCGCAGCCCATTTATGCAGGGCAAATGCCCAAGAGATGGCAGCTTTAAACATTTATAGCTATAATTTGGGTTTGGCTTTTCAAATTGCTGATGATATTTTAGATATAATTGGTGATGAGCAAAAATTGGGCAAGCCAATAGGCAGCGATATTAAAAATGATAAGAATACTTTTGTAAGCCTGCTTGGTTTAGAAGCAGCCAAAAAAGCAGCCAAAGATGCAGCTAATGCAGCTAATGCAGCCTTGGCTATTTTAGGCGATAAAGGCAAATTATTGGCACAATTCCCAATTTTGATGATAGATCGGGAAATTTAATGAATTAAAGGGCTATTGCCGATTTATTGGCAATAGCTTTTTTAAATTTGAATATAAAGATAGTACTTTAGTTATACTTATTTAGTGTATAATTAATTCTACTTAAAGTATCAAATTTTATGATATTTGTTTTAAGGCAGCGCGGATTAAGTTGGCTTTTAATCAGGGTTAATTCTTTGGCGCAATAAGGGCAAAGCCATATGCAATTATTATTAGCCGAATAGGAAGTTTGATAACAATGAGGGCAAGTTTTATAGGCCATATTTTTGCTCCTAATATAATATTTATTTATATTATATCTTTAACAGGATAAAAAACGCGACGAATTTTGCGCTTAAAATTATTTTTTTATGGTATAAATATGCTAATATTTGCAAAAAATATCATATATCTTAAATTTTATACAACTTTTATGCTAATTTGTAAAGGATAAGCCGACTGATTGTCGAATATAAAATCTTTAGGAGAAATTTTTGTTAGACTGGAGTGATTAAGATGGAAAATGCGCAATATGATCAAATAATTAATAGCGCATTTGAAGCTTTTAATGATTTTGCGGCTGCTAATGAGTTTGTGCCGATGCGTGATTTAATATATCAATATTTGCGAGATGCGATAATTAACCGTAAATTGCCGGCCGGATGCCATTTAGTGGAAGATGATTTGGCGCGCAATTTGCATGCCAGCCGCACCCCGGTGCGGGAGGCTTTGCGCAAGTTGGAGTCTGAGGGTTTGGTTAAGCATCATCGGCGGCGCGGTGTAGAGGTTAAACAGATTAGTTGCAAGGAAGCGGCTGATATATTTGATGTTTGCATGGTGATGGAGGGTTATGCGGCCAGGCTTTTGGCCGAACATATCAACTTAGATGTGCTATCTAAGTTAAAGAAGCTTTTGCATGATATGCGGGAGAGTATTGATAGCAATAATACTGATTTGGAGATGAGCTTGCATCAGGAGTTTCATTTTGCGATTTACGGTGCTTGTAAGAACAAGCGGGTAGAGGGGATATTGCGTTTATATAATGATTATATTCAATTATTCCG
>CAYJPF010000005.1:0-51717 GCA_964372025.1 uncultured Peptococcaceae bacterium
TTTACCGTTACAGTTTGCGGCGAAGGTATGGCGATGATACCGTCGGGAGTAGTAGTAGTATCAGGAGTAGTAGGCGTAGTAGGAGTAGTTGCTACTGCACCGCCGGACAGCATTATATTATCCATAATATGCACAGGTTGATGGGGACGGATCTCGGTTGTGCTATCGCCTAATTGCCCTACCGAATTATAACCCCATGTCCAAAGCGAGCCATCAAGTTTTACTATCGCCGATAAATTTGCGCCTACATAAGCTGAATGTACATTATCCATAAGATAGATTGGGCTATAATAATTATGGGGATAATCGTCGCTGCTATTATACTCGTATGAATAATTACCGCCACCATCATACTTTACTACCCCATACTCATTATCGCCCCAGCCCCATAAAGAGCCATCTGTTTTAACAGCTAAAGTATGATTGTTAAAAGTTGATACCGATTTTACATCATCCATAACTTTTACCGGAATAAGGCTATCCTCGGTTGTACCCGTGCCCAGATTGCCGCTACTATTGTTGCCCCACATCCAAAGCGAGCCATCATTTTTTATGGCGGCCGTTGCGCCACGTCCGGCTTTTACAAAAGCAACATCATCCATGATTTTAACCGGTAATTCGCTGTCTATCGTAGTGCCATTACCAATTTGGCCATGGCTGTTACTGCCCCATAGCCAAAGGGAATCGTCTGTTGTTATGGCTGCGGAATGAAAATAACCTGCCGATATAAAAACTGCATTTTCTAATACTTTTACCGGGGTAGGATTATAAGAGGGCTTCCATTCCCAAACTGAACCATCTGCCTGCGCCGCAAGCGCATGCACATCACCCATATCTGCGGAGATAACATTGTCCATAACATATGTTAACTCATAGTTTTCCGTATCATCTCCCGGGTTCCATTCGCGATTCCATTGCCAAAGCGAGCCATCCGATTTTACCATCACCCCATCACTAAGGCCGATGGATGCCGAAACAACATCATCTGTTACCTTTTCGGGATAAAAGTAGTAGTTGCTATCTGGGTCGCTTGAATCATCTAGTTGTCTGCGCCAATTAGAGCCCCATGTCCAAAGCGAGCCATCATCCTTGATTACGGCCATGGCAAAGCCATAGGCATCTACCGACACAATATCAGGTTCGCCCTCATTTGCTGCTGCCTCCACCGGGAAACACATGAGCATAAAACAAAAAGCCAGGATTGCACCTAAAAAATAGTAGCATTTTACACGCATTTTTTCTTGCATAATGTCAACCTCCAATTTTGTTTGATATAATTAGTATTTCTACTTAATATATATATATCCTTTGTTGCATAATTCATAAAAAAGCGGATGATTAGCCGCCAACTATCAACCGAGATCATATGTTATAGCTGGTGGTTCATGGCATTGTTAAATTCGATCTTAAATCGAGAATGTCAATTTTGACACTCTCGATTTTTTTTCACTTAAATATGTTACAATAATTGTACCTAAAAATAAATACTGGAGGAAAATTTAATGTTTCAAGCAATGGTAAAAAATAAAATGGGTCTTTTAATTGCTATGATTTGCTTGCTATTTTTGCTTGCCGCTTGCGGCTCCGATTCTGCTGCAACCGAGGATGGGGCTATCCAATTGCCCGATGCCCTAATCGGTGCCTGGGATAATTCCGAAATTCCCGTTAGTATCGTTTTTTATCAGGATAGCACTTTTGAAGTTTTTTCTAATACCGAATCGGCAAGCGGTGTTTATACCGTTGATGCCGAAGCAGGTAGCTTTATAATCATCGATAGCGATGGCATCAAAAAGGAAGCCACTGTAGAAGACTCAATTTTTTATTTACAGGATTTTGCCGGCCATTTCTATGCGGTTGACTCGCCCGGCTATAGCCCACAAGCCGCCACCGGGGCTTTAGATAATATCAGCAATAATAGCACATCCGATGCAGGCAGCCAAGATGCAGCTGCTTCTACTGCCCCGGCTACGCAGGATGCACCGGCTGCGCCCACTGCGCCAACTCAGGATGCTCCTGCGCAAAATATAACTGGGGCTGATAGCTCATCCCCAAATGCACCTGCCGCCGCTAATAACTATTCAGTACTAGGTAGCTGGGATGATCATACCAATGCAACCAGTGCCCTTTTTTATGATACCGGCTTGCTGGAATTACATACTGCAGACGGAATGTATCAATGCAGTTATAACTTTGATAGCGCAACCGGCAATTTAGAATATATGTTTGCCGGTAGTAGCTCAATTGATACCGGCCTTATGAGCGCAGCCGGGGAACTGGCACTATATATTGGTAATACTACTTTGAATTTTAGCCAAGTAGATCAAGCCACCTACCTTTATGTTGTTGGCATCAATGATTATGTTAATGGCTGGGATAATAGTGAATTAGCCTTATCAATGGTTATCCATGCAGATAGCAGCTACGAAATCTTCCAGGGCGATAGCTACGAATCCGGAACAATTACTGTTATAGATCTTAATAATTTTACTCTCCATCGTTCAAACGGGGAAGTTCTTAGCGGTACCCGTGATGAGAGTGTCATCTATATCGATACCTTTGATGGCTATTTTTATGGAACCAGCGCCCCTGCCTATATACCGCAATAATTAGCCATCAAGGATCAAGCCCTAATTTAAAGCCGAGGTGATTTTGCATGCAACAATATCATAACCGAGGCGCTACAATTAGCCCTCCGCCGGAATTGCAGCAGTTTTTTGATCAAAAAGAGCAAATATTTGCTCGCCGAGATCAATTAATCAGCCTAAACTTTACTCTTTTTAAAAAAATGCTGCATAAGATTATCCTTGTTTTTTTAGCATCCGTGCCTGTGATGATTCTGATTGCTGTACTATTTAAATTTTATGATTATCGGCTGCTGCTAATTGCTGTACCGCCTTGCCTATTCTTTAATTATAAAACAATTTGGGCTAGAATTGGCATTAAACAGGATTTACGGGAGCTAAAGGCAGAATTTGACCGCCTATGCCTTATCTATCAAGAGGCTTATCAGAATTTTAAAGGGCCTAAAAATAATCCGGCATTTGATGCCAGCAATTTTGCCGCTAACAGCGGTAGCTGGGGGGATAGCGGTAATCAATGGAGTAATACCAATGATAATTAATTTTTAAAAAATAAATAATGAATGGAGCATATTATCATGAAAAAAACTTTTTTGGCTATTTTTTGCACCATAGTTCTATTATGTACCATATTGCCTGCTGCAACAGCAAATGCCGATACAGAGCATAATCCTTTTACCGATGTACCGGAGCTTTCTTGGCTATATCAGCCGGTAATGTTTGCCTATGAAAACGAATTGTTCCGCGGTATTAGCGATACCGAATTTGCCCCCTATGATTCGATGACCCGCGCCATGCTGGTTACGGTATTGCATCGTTATGCCGGCGAGCCTGTACCTGCTGCGGCCAATCCTTTTGAAGATGTAGATGCCGATATGTGGTATACCCAAGCCATAACTTGGGCAGCCGAGCAGGGCATTGTAGCAGGGGTGGCAGAAGGCGTTTTTGCCCCCGATTTACCGATTAGCCGCGAGCAATTGGCAGCAGTTTTATTCCGCTATTTACAAATAGACGAGCATCAATTACTGGGGCTTAGCGCTAGCTTTGCCGATGATGCCGCTATTTCCGATTGGGCTCAAGATGCCATTTTATGGGCAACGGTAGAGGGTTTATTGGTTGCCGATTTTAGCAATGTACTTAGCCCACAAGGCGATGCGCTGCGTGCCGAGGTGGCCTATGCCTTAAGGCAAGTTAGCCTTGATGGCAATAATATCTTATATATTTCTACTCGCAGCGATGAGCTTAGCAATGATTTTACCGAAGTGCCGACTCATACCGGCATGCCGATTAATTTTGATAATTTGCTAACCGGGGTTTCCGCGGAAATGGGCAATCTTAATTTTGAGGTAGAAGCCCGCCAGCAAGGCGATGATTTGGTGCTAACTTGGAGCGAAAGCAGCGCCTTCTTTAGTGCGGAGGCAAATACTGATTATCTGGCTTGGCGGATGATGGATAGTTTGGCAATGACTATTATCCAAAATATGCAAGTTAATAATGTTTATTTCGAGCTACCGGGCGGCGAGCCTTTTACAGTAGCCGGCTTAGAGCCTGCAATTTATTTAACTGATGGTATGCCTTATCAATTAAGCGATTATTATTATGGCTTAGAGGGCATAGCAGCTATCCCCGAGCCGCCGGCTATAGCTTCCGAGGAATGGCTAACCTCTATTTTATTTAAGGTGGCCAAGGCTAATGGTCAAACTATTACAACCATTCGCCCCGGCGAAATAAGCGAGGTTCATGGCGAGCCGGCTATGTTATATAGTGCCGGTACTAATTCCGAAGATGGCAGCAAGTTTACGGCCATGTATCATTATGCAATAACCGAATCTTATAAAATTTGCCTGCTGGATATGCTTACCGGCAATTATACGGTATTGGGCAATGCCATATCCGACGAATATTTAATCGAATTATTGATTTATGATTTAGAGCATCTGGTAACCGATATCGAATTTTTGCGGGTAGAAGTAATTAATGGCCAAAGCGCCAGCGTATATGGTGGCCGGGTGCCGGAAGCCGGTGCTTTACGCATGCATTATCAATATGCGGTATCGGATCAAGGTGTAATCCATTATTGGGATTTAAGCCAAGGTGATGCTAATTGGATTTTATGGGAATAAGTTATTCTAATTAAATTTTTAACATAAAGGGGCTATCGCAATATAAAGTTTTACTCAATTTTTTACAAAAAATTGCGGGGTTTTAGGGGCAGAGCCCCTAAGGTCTTAAAAAGGTTTTAAGCCTACCAAAAAACTAAGCAAGCAAATCAAAATCCCAACAAAAAAGCTGGCAGGAAGTAAAATAGGCTTAAAACCGGCGCCTTTTGGCGAAGCCAAAACAGCCCGAAATATCAAGTAAGAAACTGATAACCTCCATGGATATAATTAGAGGGCTGTCGATGCGACAGCCCCTTTTTCATCCATTGCTTATTGGTTTTTTGCTTGATCTTGAGGGCTGTTTTGGCTTTGCCAAAAGACGCCGGTTTTAAGCCAATTTTACTTCCTTGCTGCTTTTTTTACCTTTATTTTGATTTGTTTGCTTAGTTTTTTTTAGTTGGCTTAAAACCTTTTTTAAAACCTTTTTTAAAACCTTGGGGGCTCTGCCCCCAATGCCCCCGCAATTTTTTGTAAAAAATTGAGTAAAACTTTTATTTTTAAAGCAAAGGCTGCCGTCTTATCTACTCTTAGCCAGAATTTTAGACGGCAACCTTTACAAATGGGGGGGCTAGCTCAGTATAGCGCAAAATGGTAAGGTAATCATAAATACAAAATAACCAATTGTTATTCCAAAAAATGCAGCTAAATCAATAGCTCTTAAATAGCTTGTATCCTCATCATCTTCCATCTTATTACGCTGATTAAGCGAATAAAGCGAGAATACCACCACTAATATTACCGAAAATAATGATATCACATTAATCATATCCAATAGCCCAAATCCACCGCCATTAGCCGGGATTAATGATGATACAACATAAGCATTAGCCACTACACCAAAGAACGAGGCGCCTGATAAACCCAAAGAATCGGCATCGGTTTTATGCGAAAATAATGAGAATAAACCCAATAATACCGATAAAGCAAAGGGGATGGCCATTCTAAGGAAAAAGCCCGCATCCTCACGCTCGATAGGTATGCCTACGATAAACTGCGAAAATACCCGCTCATCAGCACCTGCTGCACTGGGCGAAGAATATGTAGATTTATAAGAATGCGGCTTTACCGTAGTAGAAATGCCATGATTAATCGCAAAACCGGGAATCTCTACCCGCGAGCTAATATTCGATTCTTCACTATCGGCCACATAACGCAGGCGCGCGCCATCTCGGGTAGTGTCTTCAATGTATATATTCATCATATGATTTTCTAAAGAAAATCTGGTTAAATCATAATATTTATCAACCAAGGCAGTTACCTTATAACGCTGATAATGTTGATCATCATCATAATGCTCGCTAACAATATCTTTTTCTAAAATCTGACCGCCCACAATCTGAAAACTATCGCCGGGGTTAAATTCTTGCTCGCCTTGCCAGGTAAACCATAAATAAAATACAGCCTCGAAGGTAGAATCCACAATCGATACATTACGCAAGGCCTCTATATATAAGCCCACTTCTACCTCGGTATAATCCCCTTCCGGATAAGTGGCCGAAACCACATTAGGATCAACCCGATTAGCATGGCTTTCTTTCGAATCCATCTTATTGCTATAAAGCATATTGCCAAAAATAGCGGTAAATCCAAAATAAAATAAAAGGCAAGCTGCCAGTACCATAAAAGCTGTTCTTTTTTGAGCAGCACTTAAATTTGCTAATTTCAAAAATTTCATCCTTTCTTAATTCAGGCACTAATTAAACTGCTAAGCAGGTAATTAATACTACAGCTTTCGACATAATTTATTATACAGAGTAATTCTAAAAAGAACAATCCTCCCAAAGTATGATTTTTGATATTTTTATAATCAAAAAATTTAGCATAAGGCACCAGTGCTTTGCAACAACAGCTAATATTGAATTTTAAAAAAAATCATGGTATACTATTATCATTAGCTTAACCACCAGGTACCAAATCCAAAATAAACGAATATTTGGTTAAAAAATGAATAATAAAACTATTATCCCCCTTAAATTTCAAAAAGCTTTTAATGATGCCTTGGCTAATTATCAAGTTATCTTTATTGCGGCCGCAGCAGGCTATGGCAAAACTATGCTTTGCCGCCAACTTTTGCCTGCCCCACAATATCATTGGCTAAATGCGGCAAGCTGCCTAGATCCTGCTAATCTAGTAGCTCCGCCTATTGCAAAGCTAATTATTATCGATGATTTGCAAGTAACTAATCAGCCAACCGCTTTAGCCAATATAGCCAATTTTATCGAGCAAAATCCACAGCTGCAATTTGTGCTGCTTTCGCGCTTTAATCTACCTACACCTTTGCTTAAATTTGAATTTAGCGGCCGGCTTTATCGCCTAAATGCCAATTATTTAAACTTTGAGGCAGCCGAAACCAGCGCCCTTTTTGCTGCCTATAATTGCCAACTTAAGCCGGAAAGCAGCCACTATCTTAGCCATTTTTATCAAGGCAACCCCTTAGCTTTGCATTTGCTGGCCAAACAGGAAATTAGCAATGAAGATTATAATCAAAGCCAGCTAAACACTATTAAGTGGAAAGTTTATCAATACTGGGAATCGATTTTATTGGCCGATTTTGGCCAAATGGCTTGCACAATTTTGTATCATTTATCATTATTAAAGCAATTTAATAGCGAGCTGGCGCAAATTATATCCGGGCATCAGGAAGCGCAAACTATTATCCCCGAGTTAATCACCAATAGTTTATTTTTAATTCCCAGCGACCATGATAATTATTATTGCTCAGCGGCCATGATCGATTTTTTGCAATGGAAGATCAAGCAAATTTTGCCGCTATCCGGGATTAATCATTGTTATAATCAGGCCGGTTTATATTATCAAGAGCAACAGGACTATATCACGGCAATTTTTTATTATGATCAAGCTAAAAACCAAGCCAAAATCATCGAAATTCTCGAAATTTGCTCTATTTTGCATGCTTCATTAGGCTATTTTAAAGAGTTAGAGCCTTATTATAAAGATTTACCCTTGGAGAAGGTGCATAATTCCCCTAATTTGCTGGTGGGCATGGCCATGCTTTGCGTATTGCGTGTGGATTATGATGGCGCCGATTATTGGTATCATATTTTAAGCGAGCAAGCGCAGCTGGCCAAAGCTAATAGCCCTAGCCAGCAAAATATCCAAGAAAAGTTAATTTACCTGGACTTAGCCTGCCCCCACAGGGAGGCTTCTACCGTGCAAAAAGTTATATCTAAGCTTTTTAGCAGCCTTAAAATGCGCAAAATAAAATTAAATCAGCTTTCGATATCCTCTTGCCTACCCTCGGTGCTTAATGGCGGCCGCGATTTTTCGGAATGGGCAAAGGCCGATGATTTGATTTATCATACCATGAAAAAGCCGACTGAGCATGTTTTGGCCGAGCAAGGGGTAGGTCTTTTGGAATGTGGCTATTGCGAGAGCAAATTCGAAAAAGGCCTCGATTATCATAATGCATTAATGCAAATGTTGGCTGTTTTGCCGGATATTCAGGCTCGTGGTACAATTGATACCGAATTTGTGTTATTGGGCATTCTGGCACGAATTCAAATTAGCCAAGGCAAGGCTAATTTGGCAAAAGAAACCTTGCGGCAATTTGCCAAACGTTTAAAGCCCCAGGATATAAAGCGTTTTTTGCCTAATATTAAGGCTATGCTCTGCCATATCGACTTATGCTGCGCCAATTATCCGGAGGTAGAATATTGGCTAAACAATGAATCGCCTCGGGAGCTGACCAATATTTGGATTTTATGGCGGCTGCAATATCGAGTAAAGTGCGAGTTATTAATCGTCCAAAGTCGTTATCAGGAGGCTTTGATTTTATTATCGCAGCTATTAAATTATAGTGAAAAATGCCATAAAATGCTCGATACCATTGATTTTAGGGTATTATCGGCTATAACCAATTATCGGATGGGCCAAAAAAACTGGCAGGAGGATTTGGCTATTGCCTTAGATATTGCCGGCAAATTTGGTTATACTATGCCGGTTGCTCAGTATGGCAAGGCATTGCTGCCATTACTACTTAATTGCAAGTGGGCAGGTTCTAAATCGCATTTGGATAAAATTATTAAGCAAGCGCGTATACAGGCTTCTTTTTATCAAGGCTATTTGGAGATTGGGCATCATGGCGAGGCGAAGTTATCGAATATGGAGCAACAAGTGCTGGCCTTAATTTGCCAAGATCGCAGTAATCAAGAGATAGCTGATATTTTGGGTATTCAGTTGAGCACGGTAAAAACTCATGTGAGCCATATTTTGCGCAAATTACAAATCAAGCGTCGCAGCGAAGCCAAAACGGCTGCTAAAAAGCTAAATCTTATAGAAGATTATTTAATATAAAAAAAGCAGCAAGGAAGAAAAATCGGCTTAAAACCGGCGCCTTTTGGCGAAGCCAAAACAGCCGGCAAGCCTCGCGGTGAAGCCAAAATTGGCTAAGCAAAAAAGGGGGCTATCGCAGATTTGCGACAGCCCCCTTTAATTCATAATACTCTTTTTACTTTTAGTTAACTATATAATAGCCTCAGTATAACCATCTACAACAGCCATAATATACTTCATATCATCAGCAGTAGCGCCAACAACCAATAAGCTGCCAAGATCACCCATATCTAAAGAATAACTACCATCACCATTATCAGTCAATACCATTGCAAGTGCAATACCGCTAGCATTGTCTAAAACAGTAATGGTGTCGCCTTCTACAGTAACATCACCTACAAAAGAAACCGACTCGGTAGCATTGCTTACCACAACAATACCCGATAAACCATCTTCACTAAAAGAAATACCGGCAAACTCTTCTTCATTAGCTTCATTGTAGCCAATATAGCAGGTATGCATAAGTACGTCAAACTCATCATAAATGCTTAAGTCAAGCTCGGCAGCAACAGCCTCTTCTTCAACTACTTCTTCTTCTACTACTTCTTCTTCTACTACTTCTTCTTCTACTACTTCTTCTTCTACAACTTCTTCTTCAACAACCTCTTCTTCAGCAGGCTCTTCCTCTACTACAGCAGGTTCGGCAGCAGGCTCAGCAGCAGGCTCTTCCTCGCCACCGCAAGCAGCAAGCGAAACCATCAAGGCCACCGAAGTTAATAACAATAACAACTTTTTCATTTCTTTTTTTCCTCCAAGATTTTTTTGTTAGGCTAATATTTTAACCTTGGCAATACTAGCATACCTTTTTAAAAAAAGCAAGTACTTTTTTTAAAAATTATGGCTTTTTAAAATAGTTTGCCTTACAAAAATAGCTAAAATCCTAGATTAATTTGACAAAAATACCTGCTAAAAAAGTTGCTTGTTTTAAAAATCAGATGCAGTAAAAAAATTTTATATTTTTTTGCTTGGGAGGGCTTTTTTTAAAGAAATCCACAAAAATCCTATTTATGCATAGCCTTTTCGATTTCCTCAATACTGCGCGGTATAGCGCCGCTTAGGTTTTCGCTGCCATTTTCGGTAACCAGGCAATTATCTTCCAGCCTAAAACCAATGCCCCATTCCTCTACATAAATGCCTACATCAACGCAAAAAACCATATTAGCCTCGATAGTTTCCACCTCTACCTGGTCGTGAACATCAAAGCCCACATGATGCGAACCACCATGCCACATATAACGGCTTACATTTTTAGGATCATCAAGCAAGCCAATATCCACTAATAGCTTGGCGCAATACTGATGGCAAAGTTTATCAATATCGCTCATCGGTAGGCCGGGCTTGATAATGCTGAATAAATATTCAGATGTTTGATAGGCGCATTGATAAAGCAAACGCTGCTTTTCATCAAATTTACCATTGCATGGAAAACCGCGCGAAACATCACAGCAAAGGCCATCATACATAGCCCCTACATCATTTAAAATCATATCACCATCTTTAGCTTGGCCTTGATAACCAAAATAATGAATACAAAAATTATTCTCGCCGGCACTAATAATCGAGGTAAAACCCGGCTCCAGCACATTATTTTTAGTAAGCGCATAATCAAAATGCGCCTTATATTCATATTCATACATGCCCGGCTTAGAGGCCTGCATCATCGCCAAAATCCCCTCCTTGGTGATGGCAAGGGCTTTGCGCATGGCTTCAATTTCGCAAGGCTTTTTATAAGTTCTTTGCTTGCGCAATAAATAATGATAGTTGGCTATTTTAATAGCCGGAAATTTAGCCGCCCAATGCGCGCTAAATTTTTGAGCAATGGTTAAATCCTGCTCGGGAAAATGCTTATACAAATCTAAAAACATGGTATTTATTTTACCGGTATTTAAAAGACGATATAAAAAGCCCTCAAACTGCTCGAGATCATATATGTTTTCGATGCCGCTGATGGCCTTAATTTCCTCATATTTTAAGCGGCTACCATTCCAGCGCTCCAGCATCAAATCGGAAGGCAAGGCAAAAATATATTCCTTAACTTCATCTTTAGCTTTATGTGCCAGCAATATAAAACCAACCGGCTTTTCGCCATTTAAACCAGTTAAATAAACAAAATTTCGGTCGCCAAAAAAAATATACTTAGCATCTGCAGTTTTATGCTTCTCCTGGCCGGCAAAAGAAAGCAAAATGCTGCCCTCGGTTAAGTTTTTGTACAATTCTTGACGATTATTAATATAAAATTCTTGTTGCAAGTTGATATCCTCCTTTTACTTATTAATAGCACAGTTCTTGCCTCTAATATACATATACCATTAAAGGCCGGTTTTTCCTGCCGGCTAACTTGTTTTTATCAGCTGATTATTGTATAATAGAAAAGATTATGAGCGCATGCTTAAATTTTGCCCCATAATCAGCGGCAGCTAGCGTTGCGGCCGCCATATAACATAGCCCCAAGGAGGAAAAGCCAATCAAAACAATTATTCAAAATAAAAATTTGCTGCTAATTATTATTATTGCCATTAGCGCAATAGCCGCAGCCGATTTACTAATTAGCCATTTTTGGCTAAAAACTATGGTTAAAGTGCCTATCTTTTTTATTACCCCATTGCTTTTTGCCCAAAAAAACACCGATTTTAGGCCCTTTAAACTATTAACCAATAATTTGCAAGGCCTAAAACCGGCTTTATTTTTAGGAATTTCTATTTTTGGAGCAATAATGATTTTTTATGCCCTGGCCCATTCTTATTTAGATGCCGAGCAAATTGTCGGCGCCTTGGAACAAAACCTAGGCATTAATAAGCATAATTTTATTATTATTGCCCTTTATGTAGCTATCATCAACTCTTTTTTAGAAGAATGGTTCTTTCGTGGATTTATCTTTTACAAATTCAAACCCAATTCGCCTAAAATGGCCTATATAATCAGCTCTTTAAGCTTTAGCATTTATCATATAGCCATTATGGATGGCATGTTTAACCTGGGCATTAACCTAATTATCCTCTTTGGCTTATTTATGGGCGGCTTAATTTTTAATTATCTAAATCAAAAATACGATAATATTTATGCCTCCTGGTTTTGCCATAGTTTTGCCAATTTGGCGATCAATGCAATCGGATTTAGCTTATATTAATGTTATCAATACCTAGCTATGAATTTTGCAGCTAAACTTGCTAACTTCGATTTTAAATAAAGCCGTGCGGCCTAGCATAGCCTCGGGGAATTCCCAGGTTTTGCCAGGTGCATAATGATCCATAATTAGTTGCATGGTGCGGTTTTTTTCGGCAGCATCTTCAATTAGGCTAATACAGCCATTACCAATTAGGCTTTGATATTTGGCCGAAAACTCGCAAGCCAACTCATCTTCTATCAATTTAAATTTAGTATCCATCTCAAAGCCTACCTGCGGTGCTTGGCTAATCAAGTCTATTTTGCGGCCGCTTTTAGCACCATGAAAATAAAGGCTTAATTGCTCACCTTTAAACTCATAGCCAAAATTTAACGGCAATACATAAACCTCGGCTTGCTCCTTATCATAAAAGCCAATGCGGCAAACTTCGCAGCCGGATACAACCTCTTTTATTTGCTGTAAATCTGTAATTTCTCGCTCTTTTCTGCGCATAATAGTACCTCATTTATTTTTATTAAAGCTAGTTTTTGGCTAATTTAAGTATAGATTTATTTAAAAATTTAAAGACTATAAAAGTAATAATTATTTCGATGGGGCTGATTATCGATTCGGCAATCAAACGGGTAAGCATGGTTGGCCAAAACGGAAAACCAAATTGCAAATAAAGCCAAACCGTACCTAGGGTAATTTCTACACAAGCTAGGGAAATTAGCTTGGCAAAAATTAAATTTTTAAGGCAAAAATTGCTTTTATATAAAAACAATCCAAAGATCATCCCGCTTAAGGCTGCATTAAATGTCCAGCCAAAAAAATAAGCACCACCTTGCGGATTAAGCATAAATGATAGCAAATCGCCCAAACCATAAATAATGCCCCCTACTACCGGCCCTAAAAGGGTGGAGCTGATGGTTTGCGGCAAAAAGCCCAAATTCATCTTAACCAGCTGAAAAAATACCAGGCTAAAATTGGAATAATAGTTCAAGATAACTACAATAGCCAGTAACATCCCGGCTAAAGCAATCGATTTTGTGGCAGACAGTTCTTTTAAAGAATTTACAAACTTAGTTTTTATATTCATATAGGCTCCTAATAAGCTTAAATAAAAAAAGGGGATAGATTGCTAAATACAATCTATCCCTAGTTTTTTATCAAGCGGGATATGGAAAAATACCGCAGGTAAGCCGGCTGCAAAGCAAATAGCCAAACCTTTCGTTCCCTTGTCAACCCCATGACAAAAGACACTTCACGCATTTTTCCTATGTATGCCTTTTCAGGATAACACTTTGTTAAAGCTTTGTCAAGCAAATTAGTTAAAAATATCTAATAACCAATCAATGCCGCAACAATAATTAAAGCACAAGCAACCAGCGAAATCAAAATCAAATAACGCCATACAAATTTAAACCATTTATCAAAAGTAATTTTACCGCAGGCCAAGCAGGCAATTAGCGTGCCCATGGTGGGGAAGGCCAAATTGCTTAAACCATCACCAAATTGGAAGGCCAAAATGGTTAACTGTTTGCTTAAGCCGGTAATTTCGGCCATGGGCATCAAAATTGGCATGGTAACCAAAGCCTGGCTGCTGCCGGAAGGGATAAAGAAATTAATAATAGTTTGAATAATAAACATGGCAATGCCCACCAAGGCATCGGGCATTTGTTCCACGGCCGCTACCAGGTAAAATACAAAGGTATCGATGATTAAGCCACTTTCCATCACAATCGAAATGGCCCTAGCCAAACCAATTGCCATGGCCGCAATAAATACTAATTGCGCACCTTCGAGCATTTTATCGGCAATCTGGCCACTTTTAAAGCCGGCCACAATACCACAAACTATACCGCAAATAATATAAGTTGCCGACATCTCCACCAAGCCCCAGCCCCATTGTAAAGAGCCGAAAACTACCAGAAAAATAGTAATACAGAACAAAATTAGGATTATTTTACGGCGAAGCGTAAATTCGATTTTTTGATTACTATCAAATTCCAAGCCGCTGGTATCCATGCCATAACATGTACTTAAAGTTGGATCTTTTTTAACTTTTTCGGCATAGCGAATTACATAAATTATCGAAACAACCATAAATACCACTAAGCAAACCAAGCGATATTCAATGCCGGAAAACAAAGGCAACTGACCGATATTCTGGGCATTTCCTACCGTCCACATATTAGTGGGGCCGGCCGCCCAACCGATAATATCGGAAATTAAAACCACCGCAATACCGGTAATTACATCATAACCCAGCATAAGCGCAATGCCAATACAAATGGGAACAAAAGGAATTACCCCTTCCAGCATCGAGGGAAAAGCGCCGATAAAAGAAAAATAAATCATAATTCCGATTAAAACCAGCTTATTGCTTTTAGCGCCTAATTTATCATTTAAAGCCAAAACACCTGCTCTAATAGCACCTGTGCTATCGATAAGGCCAATGGCCGCCCCGATGGTAAAAATCATGGTAATCAGCGCCGCACCACCGGTAATACCGCTGGGAATGGCCTCCATCATCGCCATAAAACCAACCGGGTTTTGCTCTACAAACTGAAAGCTATCGGGATCTACTACAGTTACGCCGTCGATAGTTTCCCTGGTATATTGGCCGGCCGGAACTAACCAGGTAAGGATAGTGATTAAGGCCAAAATTGCCAATAAAATTACAAAAGCATGGGGAAATTCTCTTTTCTTTTTAAGCTGTTCCATATAATTCCTCCTTTAAATAATTGGATTATTTACAGCAACAACTATTATCCGGCAAAAATACATCAACTAGCTAAAATTGCCAACTTTAGCGAAACGAAAACTATCCGCATCTTAAAAAAGCAAGCTGCACCCATGTAGAGGCAGCTTGCTTGCAAACACATATTAACCAATGCCGAAATTTTAAAGAATGCCTAATTTTTCCAAAACCAGCTTATAACCGTCGGCCCCATAATGCAAGGAGTTTTTAACACGGCTAATTGTGGCAGTAGAAGCGCCGGTTTTTTCGGATATGGCGGTATATGTTTCGTTAGCAACCAACATTTTGGCTACTTGCAAGCGCTGTGCCAGGGATTTAATCTCGGGTATAGTGGTTAAATCCTCAAAGAAGCGATAGCATTCATCCTCGCTATCTAATAACAAAATACCTTTAAACAACTCATCAATACTATCATTTTTAAAGCGACTTTCAAAACCCATAATTTTGCCCCCTTTTTTAGTAAAGTTCTACAAATTGTTACATCATATACTATATTAATTATAACATAGTTTTTTATATTTGACAATCACTTTTATAAAATTTTATTATGCTAATATGAGCGATTAACAACATGGTTATAAAGCAAAGAGCAAACGTAACTAAAACCAGACTATTATTGATATGATTACTAAACTGATGCCATAAAAAGGCTAAACCACTTACTAAAGCACTGCCAATAGTTGTAGCATGTTTTTTAAGGCCGGCAGCCAAGCCATTAATTAAGCGCGAGATGATATAAACAATCAAAACCGCAGCTAAAATCGCTATACTTTCGATTGATAAAATTGCAATCAGCTCTAAACGAGCAATGCCACGCCCCCATTCAATAATCCGTACCGCCTCCAAAGTGGGGAAATCGCTAAAAATTAGGGCATCACCAAAAACAGCAGTATTGCGCAAAGCGGCAAATAAAAAATAGCTAATCGGCAATAATATCCCCCCTAAAAGCACTTTTTTTGATATTGATTGCTGTTGAATATTAGGCAAAATAAATAATACAATTGGGCTTAAAGCAAATAAAAAGACTGCGGCTACCCCACCATTAAGCAAAATTTGGCTCGGCTTGGCTGTAATTAATGGCAAGAAGCGAGCAAATTGCATCTCGCTGATTAAAAACAGGCTATCCATTAAGGCAATTAAGCCAAAAGCCAATATAAATATCAGTAAACCACGCCCCAATACCTCTAAACCCAGGCCGCTAATAAAGCGACTTAAAAACCAAAATAATAGGCAATATACCCCAAAAGGAGTTTGCGGCATAATCATAATTTGCCAATAACCCAAAGCCGCAAATAAAAAATAAGAGCTGATAATGGCCAAACAAATTATAAAAACCAAAGCAAATAATCTGCCCCAAGCAGGCCTTAAATAATTACTAAAAATAATTTCCAGGCTTATGCCTTGCGCCTTTTTACTAAGATTTTGATAAATAAAAAATAAAATAATAGCTATTAGCGGGCTAAAAAGAAAAGCCAGCCAAATATTATGCCCCAAACTATTACCAACCGCATAAAGGGGGATAATACCTGCTAAACAACTTAATGCAATTAATATCAAACCTTGATACGGCGCTAAAACAATTTTTTGCATATTATCCACCTTTACCTACAATATTATCAGCGGATGTTATTGGCATAATAAATAACGCCGATAGCATCTAATTACCTTGTCCGCTAAATTCCACTTTAACATCCAAGTTAAAAGTTAATTCCAGATCGCTTAAGGCCTGCGGCCACTGCTCTTTAATTTGCTGCCAATCCTGATAATGATAACGCCATAAATCGCGCCCCAAAAGCAAAAAGTCGATTTCTAAGTTTTGCGCCTTCTTAAAGGCCTGCAACATAATCAGCTCTAATTCCTTAGCGGCCAAATTCTGCAAATATTGCCGTTGTTCAGGCTTAAAATAATCTAAATTCTTTTGCTCTTCATTTAAAATACTTGCGGCTTGCCCTTGCAAATTTAACTGTATCTTCCCTGTTTGCTGGTCGATTTGCCAATTTTTTTGCAATTGCCAATCATTAATAGCTAAACTAAGCATAATTTGCTTTTGAGGATCATCCAAAACTAATTCAAAATCATTTACCTGCCCATTTAGCAGCAATGCTCCTAAATTTTCCTTACCCTGCAAATAACCGGCATAATTATTATCCTCATCAATAATAGCCATGCCCTTTAAATAATAAGGCGGCTTTTGCTCTTCATCTTGCTGGCCAATATCCGCATCATTTGTAACTAATTGTGGTTCTTGATATTCGCTTACCATTGGCAAAAGAAGTCCGCAATTCTCCATATTATTATCCTCCATATAACGATGAATACTTACACCGCTAATATTGCCATTGCTAATATTGGTTTTTTTGCCAATCAAAGTGCGCAGGCCACCGGCTACATAACGCGACAAACCAAGCTGGCCATCAAAAGCATCTTTAGCTGCGCCTTCGCTGATAAAAATATAAATAAGCGGGCTCATCTCATGATCATTAAAAAAGATATTGATATATTTATCCAAACCTTGGCTAGCAGCCTCGCTGCTGATAATCAAGCTTTGCATATGCCCCCAATGCAGGTGTTTATCTATGGTTTGGGCTAGATTGCCAATGGCGGCCATAATGGTAGGCCCCTTAGCGCTAAAAATTTTGGCCGTGGCGGCAGTGGGATTATCGCTAATATCGGCAATCTCCACTGTAAGCAGCATTTGCGCTTCTTGCTCAGCCCCCTCGGGCTCGGCCAAATCTATAGCCAATCCCAAAACCAAAGCCATATCCGACAATTGCCTTTGATCCCAGCAAGAGGCCGTAATCGGCAAACTAAAAATTAGCATTAACCATAACATCCTAATTTTCATCACTATCCCCCTTAAACATTTGCTGGCGCATATCGGGGTTCATCCTCTGACGATTTTTGCTTAAAAAGGTCGGCCTTTTAATCATTTTAAATAGCGGAAAGCGCACAAAACTATCCTGCAAACCGCTGCCGGCCAAAGGCGCAATAGGGCTAAAATAAGGGATACCAAAAGAGCGCAAACTGCTTAAATACATAATCAGGGTGATAATGCCAATTAGGATGCCAAACATACCTAAAGCCCAGCCCAGAGCTATGAAGCCTAAGCGCAAAATGGTTACGGCATCAACTAAATTAGCCGCGATATAAGAGGATATTACCGTAATTGCCAGTACAATTAAAATTGGCGCCGAAATCAAACCCGCACTAACAGCGGCATCTCCCATAATAATTGCCCCCACAATGCTCACCGCCTGGCCGGCCGGCCGCGGCAAGCGCACCCCCGCCTCGCGCAGAATTTCATAGGCCAAACTGATTAAAACAATTGATGTGCCGGCCGAAAATGGCGTATTGGCCTCGGCCGAAAGCATCGAAAACATTAAATTTACCGGAATTAATTGCTGATGATAGCTAGCAACAGCAATATAAGTTCCCGGCAAAAGCAAGGCGATTATCAGGGCTAAACCCCTGATCAAGCGCACAAAGCTGGCATAGCAAAAGCGTGTATAATAATCCTCGGGGCTTTGCAAACCCTCGATAAAAAACATCGGTATGGTAAGTGCCACCGGCGAACCGTCGATAATCAACATCAAGCGCCCCTCCAAAATCCGCGAGGCCGCAATATCCGGTTTTTCGGTAATGCCAATCGTGGGAAAGGCCGAATAAGGGGTATCCTGAATTAATTGCTCGATATAACCGGAATCCAAAATGCCATCGATATCAATTTTTGCCAAGCGCCTTTTTGCTTCTTTAAGCACACTTTTATTGACAACTCCATCAATATAAATGATTGCCAAATCGGTTTTACTTAGGCGGCCTATGCGCATCGTTTCTACAGTTAGGCTGGGATGATGAATTTTGCGGCGCATCATCGCAATATTAATACGCATTGTTTCCACAAAACCCTCGCGCGGGCCGCGAATTACAATATCGGTAGAGGGCTCGTTGATGCCACGCTGCTGCCAGCCCACAGCCTCTACATGCAGGCCAAGGCTATTGCCATCAATAATCAGCACCGTTAATCCTTGCAAAGCACCTTCTATTAAAGTGTCCAAATCCGGGCAGGTTTTTAGCGAAGCCGTCGGCAAAATTTGCTCGGCCAACTGCTCAGTCTGATAAAAATCCTTGTCCTTAGCCAGCATCAAGGGGCGAAATAGGTCGCGATCTAAAATATCCCTATTTACCAGGCCTTCTAAAAAAAAGGCCAAGGCTCTTTGCCCATTACCCAGGCGAAACTCACGATAAATTACATCCAAACCCTCGGCCATTTGGCCCTTAATATAGCTAATATTAGCGTCGATATTAGGCGATAGCTCGCCTTTTTCTAATTTGCGCCAGACCATAAAGCCTCCTAAAGCCGTAATAGTATTAGCTTGCCCTAATTTGTGCGGCTTATACAAAAATTAGTTCTAAAGCCTGTCTAAAAATCATAATCATTTATATAAGCAAAAAGGAGGCCGCCTATGGACAAAGCATTATCCCAGTTAAACAACTATTTGCCACCTATGATTAAGCAGGCAATTGCCGGGCTTAGCCCCATGCAGCAGGCCACCCTTGAGGAAATTCGCTTTAATATTAATACGCCCTTACTATTGCGATTTAATCATCAAGAAGCTTTTTTGCAGGCCGAAAATGGCTTAGTTATCACGGACGAAAAGCCGATAATTTGTGACAACGAAATTATGCGCAGCTTGCTACTATTAATCAGCGATAATTCTTTTTATGCCCTAGACGAAGAATTACGTCGCGGCTATATAACCCTGCCCGGCGGCCATCGTGCCGGCCTTTGCGGGCGGGTTATCTTAGAAAACAGCCTGGTAAAAGGGCTTAGAGATATTTCTTCGGTTAATATTCGGCTGGCTCGCCCTATTTATGGGGCTGCCAAAAAAATCCTACCTTATTTAACAATAGGCCATGATATCGGCAGCACTTTAATCATCGCCGCCCCTCGTGCCGGCAAAAGTACTTTGCTAAGGGATTTGATTTTTCAGCTTTCCGAGGGCACTTATTTGCCGGCAAAACGGGTTGGCATAGTTGATGAACGATCGGAATTGGCCGCATTGCATCGGGGAATACCCCAGCTTAAAGTTGGTATACGCAGTGATATTTTGGATGGCTGCCCCAAGGCCGAGGGGCTGATGATGATGATAAGATCGATGTCGCCACAAGTGCTTGCTTGCGATGAAATTGGCCGCCCCGAGGATGCTTTGGCGCTGCGCGAGGCGGCCAATGCCGGCATAAAAGTGCTGGCCACCGCCCATGGCGAAAGCCTGGAGCAGCTGATGAGTCGCCCGGTTTTAAGCGATTTGCTACAGGCCAAAGATTTTGAGAGATTAGTTTTTTTATCACGCCGCAAAGGGCCGGGCACTATCGAGGCCATTTATGATGCTGCTTTAAAGCCGCTGCTTAAGGGGGATATTTTATGCTAAAAATCAGCGGAGCATTATTAATTGCCATCGCCGCCATTGGTTTTGGCCGCATCTTAACAGCCGGATTATTAAAGCATCGCCTGCTTTTAACCGATATGCAGCAGGGCTTTTTATTATTAGAAAAAGAGATTGCTTTTATGCAAAACCCTTTACCTTTGGCCTTAAATTTAGCGGCAAAAGGAGCGGGTAGTGCAGCTGAAATTTTTGCAAATACGGCTAAAACATTATCCGAAAACCTAGGCATTAGCGCCGATTATGCCTGGCAGCAGGCCTTAAAGCCGTATCAGGCACAACTTAATGCTGATGAATATGCCGATTTGCTGGCCTTTGGCCTAAATTTGGGCTTATCGGATAGTAAACATCAATTAAAATGCCTGGAATTAATTCGCTTAAAAATGGCCGCCGCCGAAAAAAGAGCTATTCAAAAGCATCTTGAGCAGGCCAAAGTATATAAGAGCCTCGCAATTGCCTGTGCCTTGGCGCTGATTTTATTATTAGTTTAAAAAGGAGGCCTTTATGGAAACCGAAATTATTTTTTTTCTCACAGCTTTGGCCATTGCGGTTACCGTTTTACATACATTTTTAAAGCAGGCAGGGCGCGACGAATTTGCCTATTTAACCCTAATTGTGGGCCTGGCCATCGCCTTACTGCGGGTTTTGCCGATTATCCGCGAGCTTTTTGCCGGAGTACAGGCCGTTTTCAAACTATATTGAGGTGAAATATGAGCTCGCTATCAATAATTACTATAGTTGGCCTAGCCATTATCAGCGCTATTTTAAGCCTATTTTTGCAGCAAAGCCGCCTGCCCAGCCAGGCTTTAATTTTAGTTTTAGCCGCAGGTAGCCTTATATTTATTATGCTTTTGCCTTCCTTAAATGCCCTCATCACCATTTTTAGCGATTTAAGCGCTTTAACCGGCATACCCGATCAATATTTTGGCATTATCATCAAGGTAATCGGCATTGCATATATTGCCGAATTTGGTGGCCAATTATGTAGGGATTGCGGACAAGGTAGTTTGGCGGTAAAAATTGAATTTGCTGCCAAAATCATCATCTTACTTTTGGCTACGCCAATTATTTCCGGCATTAGCCAAACTATTTTGGGGCTATTATCATGAAAAAATGGATTTTGATTTTAATAATTGCAATTTTTATCTTTTGCCCAGCTAAAGCATGGGCTAGCGAGCAATATATCGATACTTCGCAATTAGATCAAATTTTAGAGGAAATTGACAATCAGCTTCATACTTATTTGGATGGTTTTAGCTTAAGCAATCTTTGGCAGGATTGGCAAAATGGCGAGCTTAATTTTAATCTTAGCCTACTGGTGCAGGCATTTTGTCGCTTGTTTTTTCAGCAGGTTATGCAATCGGGGGCTTTGCTGGCCCAATTAGTTGGCCTGGCCATGCTTTCGGTTTTATTAAGCACTTTAAAGGATAGCTTTGCCCAAAGTGATATCAGCCAAATTGGTCGTGCGGTAATTTTTTTATTATTAGCAGCTATTGCCCTTAATTCCTTTAGCCTGGCCATGGCCAGCGCCCGTGATGCAATTGCCCAGATGAGCGATTTGATATATGCCACTTTACCTTTGCTTTTACCATTATTGATGGCTTTAGGCGGAATTAGTACAGTTGCTTTTTTGCAGCCGGCTTTATTATTTGCCATCTCGTTGATTATGGATTTGATGCGCAATTTTATTTTTCCGCTGCTTTATTTTTCGGCCATCTTGCGCATAATTGGGCATATTTCGCCCAAGTTTAACATAGATAAAATAGCAGGCTTGCTTAAGGATGTGGCGCTGGGTATTATGACAATTGCCACCACCGTTTTTATAGCTTTTTTAAGCTTATCGGGTATTGCTTCATCATCTTTTGATGGCTTGGCTATTAAAGCGGTTAAGTCGGCCAGTGGCATATTTATCCCCATTGTCGGACGCTCTTTAGCTGACGCTTTAGATAGTGTTTTAGGTACAGCTTTAATGCTCAAAAATGTTATTGGCCTAATCGGAGCCCTAGCCATAATCCTAATCTGTGCTTGGCCGGCTATAACCATTTTGGCGCAGGTTATTATTTATCGTTTAGCAGCTGCCATTTTGCAACCCTTGGGCGAAGAACAGTTATCTAGCGTTTTAAGTGGTCTTAGTCAATCCCTATTATGGCTATTTGCCAGCCTTGCCCTAAGCGGATTATTTTGTTTTTTTGCCATTGCCCTTTTAATTGGCATGGGCAATTTAACCATGATGATGAGGTGAATTATGGATAGCATTTTAAGCATTGTCCGCAATATTGCACTTTTAGTACTAATAAGCTCCTTTTGGGAGGTTTTGGCGCCCGGCGGCAAATTGCGGGGCATGGTGCGCTTAATTATCGGTTTACTTCTGATTTCTTTAATAATTATGCCCTTAAGTAATGGCATTGATTTTGATTTTAGCCTGGAAAATTATTATCAAGAAGCAAATTTAGATTTGGATAGCACTTTTGAACAAGGGCAAGCAATTTTGGATGATATTAATTCCGACAGCATGCTTATATATGCCCAGGATATCGAACAACAAGCCAGCTCTTTAGTTTTGATGGATACCCAAATTCTAGCAGCTATTGTTAAAGCCGATTTGGATGATCAAGGGCAATTGCAAGGGCTTACTATCGAATTGGAGCTAGTTGCTGAGGCTAACCACAATCAAATTATGCAAAAAATTGCCGGCTTAATGTACAACTTTTTTGGATTAACAGATGCACAATTAAATTTTATAATGAGGTGAAAGTATGAGCCAAACAGAAACTAAAAATCGCTTTTGGCAGCGCTTAAATGCCGCCGATCGCAAACTATTAATTAGGATAATGGCTTTGGCTATTTTGGGGATAACCTTAATGTATGGCTCGGGCTTTTTTAGTAATGAGCAAGCCGATTTAGCCACAAATAATGCCGCAATAAATAGTGAGCAAGCTGCGGCAAATGATGATATGGAAGCCAAATTATTAAGAATAATCGAGGCAATAGATGGCGTGGGCAATGTAGAAGTTGCTTTAACTTATAGCCAAAGCAGCAGCTATGAGTATGCTATCAATAGCCAAATCAGCACTAATATCAGCGATGATACCAGCAGTGATAATCAAAGCATATCCAATGCCAATCAAAGTGATCAAAGCTTAACTATAGCCGAAATCAATTCGCAACCGATTTTGCTAAAGGAAAATATGCCGCTATTAAATGGAGCGGTAATTGTGGCTGCCGGTGCCGAAAATATCCTAATTAGGGAAAAAATTTATTTAGCTACCCAAACTTTAACCGGCCTAACCCTTAATCGTATTCAAGTTTTAGCAGCAGAAAATTAAATTTTTAAGGAGGCAATACAATGAAAAAAGTAAGATTTAATGGTGGGCGAGAAAAAAAACGGCTTAGCAAAGTTAAACTAATTACCACAATAATTGTCATGTTTAGCATTGGACTTTTTATCTATGATATCGTACATAGTCAAATTCCAGGTTCTTTACCTGCCGAGGCACCTGTAGCAGGCATGCTCTTAAATCCGCAAATTATACCCGAGCCGGAGCAGCAAATTAGCGATTCGCAAACAGCAAACAGCAATCAAACAGAACAAAGCCCAGCTACAGAGGCCGTTCTTGCTAATACGGAGGTAGCGGAAGAATTGGATGCCTTTTATAGCGAGTATCGTCTGGAGCGGGAAAAAGTGCGTGCCGAGGCCTTAGAGCTGCTGCAAAGCATTGTGGATGATCCTCATTCTTCGGTAGAGATGCGCGATACTGCCACCAAGCAAAAACTAAATATTGCCCGCAACCTGGAATATGAACTGATGACCGAAAATGTGCTGGCGGCTAAAAATTTTGGCGAAACCGTGGTGATGATTGGCGAGGGCACTGTTACAGTGGTGGTTTCGATTATAATGGATGATTTGAAATCGGCGCAAATAGCCGAAGCGGTGGCCGGGGTAACCGGTGTGGATTATGAAAATGTGATTATTATCAATCGGGAATAAATTATGCAAATTTCGTTGATTTTAATTAGCCATAATCGGCAAAACTTCTTGCCACGAGCATTAAATAGCCTGCTAGCGCAAACATATCATGATTTTGAGCTCTTGATTATCGAAAATGGCTCCACTGATTTAAGCCCTCGAATTGCGGCCGAATATCAACAGCAAGACCGGCGAATTAAGCTTTATCGGCAGCCAACAACAACTATTGCCGCTGCACGAAAAAGGGGCTTAGAGCTATCCCAAGGCCAGTATATTGCTTTTTTTGATGATGATGATTATGCCGAACCGGATTTTTTGCATTTTTTATTAAATTTAGCCCAAGAAAATGAAGCTGATTGCGCAATTTGCGGAGTAACCGGCCGCAAATTTGCGCAAAAAATGCAATTTAGCGCCGAAGAAGCTATTTTGGAGCTATTAAAGCGTCAAAAATACACAGTGGGCTTGCCGGCCAAGCTATGGCGGCGGCAATTATTTGAGGGACTGGATTTTCCGCTTAATAAGCAATTTGATGATATTTGGTTAACTTATCATCTGCTGGCTAAGGCCAAAAAGGTGGCTTATCATGGCTTATTAAAATATCATATTAGCCGCCATGGCAATAATAATTCGGCCTGGACAGATGACTATTCCCTGCTCAACAAGGTAATTCTTAGCGAATACATTGCAGCTTACAGCCAAAGGCATAGTTTTTTATGCAAGCGTTTTCCTGCTCAACAAGAGGCTTTTATATATTATCATTGCTCCTTTTTATTATCAATGCTAACCAAAATCGATACGCACAGTTTAAGCAATTGTCAAGAGCAAAGATTGCAAATTTTAGCAATCTTGGCCATAAACTATCCCCAATTTAAAAAAAGCCCCTATTTAAGCGCCACAGAAAAAGCAAATTTGCAAATTTACGAGGTGGAAATATGCCAAAAGTGATTATTTTTTCCCAAATAATGCGCAAAAACGAGCATATAGCAGCTTGCATTGCTAGTGTTAAAAATCAGCTTTTTGATGATTTTAATTATTATATAGAAGCAAACAATTTAACTTATCCCCTGCTAACAGAGCTTGTAGCAGGGGATAAGCGCATCAAAATTATTCTAAACAATAATTTGCAGCAGGCCGGTTTTTTGCATCAATATCAAAAGCTGGTAAAATTGGCCAATTATATTGCAATTATTGATGGTGATGATTTATTGGCGGCTGATTTTTTGGCCAAGCAAATTGAGTTTTGTAGGAAGCATAGCTTGGATATTGGTTGCTGTTCGGTGGCGGCAATTAATCAAGAAGGGCAGCAGCTGGGCTTAGTCCGTTCGATGCCTGCCGAAATTATTATCGAAAGGGCCAATTTTGGCCTTGGTTTTGCCTATTATTTCCCATTTATGCGCAGTATGTGGGGCAAGCTGATAGCTAGCAAGCTTTTTAATAATCAGCTTAAGGAAAATTTTCCTAAGCCTGATAGTTGCGGTGGCTATGGGCTGGACACCTATTTTGGCTTGGAGATTTTAAAGGGAGCGCAGCGGCTGGGAATTGCGCCTGATATTGGCTATTATTATCGGGTTGGCCAGCCAAGTGCCAGCCATGATTTTAACCTAGGGCGCGAGAAGGCCGACCTTTTTTTACGGCAGACTATAGAGCAATTTTTGGCTACAACAGAGCAAAAAGGCAATAATTTTAATCAATTTTTTGGCCAAGCTGTTTATCTTAATGGTTTGGTGGATAGTATTAATTTATTGAAAGATTGCAGCTTAGATGATAAGGAAAAGCCTGCTAAGTTATTTGCGATTTTGGATATAGAGAGTTTAAGGCATACGATACCGATAATTAAGGACTATTATCAGCTAAATTTGCAGGCAGATGATGGGCTTAATAATTTAAGGCTGGCTTTAAAGGCCTTTTGCAATAAGTATGGTTGCCAAATGGATAGCTATGCTTATCAACTATTGGATATTTGGCTGCTTATTGGTGAAGATTAGACCTTAGCCTATATAACCACGAATGCTTTTGCGCTTGCCTTTAATGCTTTTTTTGGGCTTTCCTTCCTCTTTTGCTTGCTCCGTATCGGTAAAGTCCGGCTCTACCTTCATCCGATCGGCTAGCTCCGTATTTACCGATATCCCCTGCTCATCAATATCCTCCGGGCTTTGCACCGTCACCATTATCGGCGACATCTTCGGCCTGCTTTGGCTCAGTACAGGTAGCATTAATTGCTGATCATTCTTAATTGCAACCATATCAATCTCCTGCTTAAGCAAATCCTCCTGCCTGTTTAATAAAAGCCCCTCCTCACTTGCATCACCTGCCAAATTATTGCTGCCATTTGCATTAACCGCCACAGCCCCTTCATTATCAATAGCAGCAGTATGCGCCTGATTTGCCCCAATCTCAAATTCATCTTTATTCGGTAGAATTTTTTGCAAGGAATTGTTTAAAACATTTACCGTGCCGCGCGATATTGCCGCCGCCTTATCTCGCGCCATTTCCATCGAGGTGATTAAATTGTTTTCGTTTTGGTTAAGATACTTAATAGCCTGGTCTTTAAGCATAATTGTTGCCGGCGCCATGGCTATAATTAGCTCGCCCGGTAAAAAAATTCGCCCTTTTAATAAGCCACCCCCACCAATCTCTAAACGCGAAATCCGCCCCTCCGCATCAAAATAACACTCCTCTACCTTGCCCATTGTTTTACCATCGGCCGTAAAGCAACGTGCCCCCAATGGCTGCACCGGTCGGCGCATCGCCTTAATTAGCTGCTGATTTGCCCCGGGGCGCTCCAATAATCCCAAGCGCTCTATCGTAATCACATCATCCCCAATGCTGTTTACCGCTTTAAAAGGCAAAATCCGCTCATCCTTGGTCAAGCGCTTTTTTTCAACAATCAAAGCCAGCAAACAATGCTCCTTGCCATCAATTACCAAGCCCTTAATTAATCCCAAATTTTGCCCTTCGGCTATGCTATATACGGCCATGCCCAAAATCTTGCGGCTGGCTTTATCATTGCTGATATTATCTAATTCAGCCATAATAACCTCCAATTTTAACTTTTATCTTAATATATGGCCCAATTTAAGCTAATATTCCTCCAAATTAATCATAATATAGGCAGGGGAATATTTAATTTTGTCGAATTAATATGTTTGTCAAATAATCAGAATGGGGAGTTTAGGTGCTTAATACTAAATATCAAAAATTAGTTGCTGGCAAAATTGCCGATATTTATAGCTACGACCGCGGCCGTGTGATGAAGCTTTATCATAACGAATATGCGGATTTTTGCGATTTAGAATATAAGCTTGCTTCCTATATAAACGTTTATAATCTGCCCACCCCCAAGGCCTATGAGCAAATTAGCTTTGATAATCGTCCCGGCATTATCTTTGGCATGGTAAACGGCAGCAGCTGGCATAAAATTATTCATGATGATGGCATGCAAGTTTTTAGCATTGCCAAAAAGCTGGCCGCTTTTCACTTTATTATTCATAACCAAACCAGCGAGCATTTCCCTTTGATTAAGGATCGCTTGCAACAGATTATTAGGGATACTAATTTACCTAAAGAGCTGGACAAAGTGTATATTTTGCAATATTTGGCCAAGCTGCCCAATGCCAATCATATTTGCCATATGAATTTTTTGCCGGAAAATATTATCGATGCCCCCAAAAGCCCGGCTATATTAAACTGGCTTTCCAGCGGGCGTGGCCATTATTTGGCCGATGTTTGGCAAACCTATTTATTGCTTTCTTTGCCTTCTAATTTTAATGGCTTGCCCTTTTTTAGTCGCCTAAAAAAGAAAATGCTCTATTTTTTCTTAAAGCATATTTATTTACACCGTTATGCCCATTTAGCACAGATAAGGATCAAAAATCAAAAGTCCTGGCTGCTACCCTTAGCAGCGGCCTATTTTGAAATTGGCTCCGAAGAAGATCGCTTGTATTTAACGCAAGTAATCCATAAGGAAATCGCAAGCCTGCAAAAAGAATTAGAATATTAATCACCAAAAACAAATCCTAACTTAATAAATTATTGATTTTATTACAAAACCTAAAGTTAACTTTAGGTTTTTATTATTTTGTACAATAAAGTAGATAAAAAGTTATATTAAACAACCTTTTATTTTATTTTACTGAATATTCTCGCTTGACATATACCATGCTTTATAGAATAAAATATATTTAGCTTACAGGAATAAACGCTGTTATAACATAAGTCAATCTTTAAAACTTTAATTTATATTTAACTTAAGCATTTGATATTATTGCCATAAATTGATTATCCAAGCTTGGCTTAAAGCAAAAACAGCTAAAATTTTTGCAAGTAAATTATGTAAATAAAGGGAGGGTTTTTATGTCACAACTTAAAAGGGAATTAGGTTTAGCTCCAGCTGTTGCTACCGCAGTAGGTATTGTTGTATCGTCTTCGGCATTATTAATGATGGGTCAGGGCTTTGGTTTAAGCGGCACCGCATTTTTAATTGCTATGGTGATTGCAGCTTTTACAAATCTATGTGTGGCTTTTTCTTTTGCCGAATTAACCAGCATTTTGCCTTCGGCAGGAGGTATTAACCATTATACTTTGCCGGCCATGGGCCCGATGATGGGTATTTTTGCCGTAGTTACCGGCTATTTTTCGGTATCGATTTTATCAAATGCAGCCGAATCGATGGTAGCAGGTACCGTTATTTACGAAGTATTTTTTGGCAGCACCGGCATCCCGCCGCAAATCTGGGCCTTAATCATGATGACTGTTTTAGCAGCTATCAACCTATTTGGCGTTAAATCTTTTGCTATTTCGCAAATTATTTTTACCGCTACCATGATTGGTTCGATGGTAGTTCTTTCCTGCATTGGTTTATTTGATTTAGGCAGCGGCACCCCGCTTGAAACACCGCAATGGGGCTTAGATATGGCAGCCGGCGGTGGTGTACTTAGCATGTTGGGTATTGCTTTTTGGCTATTTGTTGGCTTAGAATTTGTTTGTCCCATGGCCGAAGAAGTTAAAAACCCACGTAAATTTATCCCCTTGGCCATGATTTTGGGCTTAGGCATTATCTTTATCAGCGATATGCTTTTTGGTTTTGCCGCCTTAAAATTCTTGCCTACCGAAGATCTAGCAGCATCTACCACCCCGCATATTGATGCCGCAACCGCCATTTTAGGCCGTACCGGCCAAATCTGGATTGGTATTATTAGCCTTATGGCCACTTGCTCTACCTTAAACACCTTTATTGCAGCTATTCCTCGTATGCTTTATGGTATGTCTAAAGAGGGTCAGTTCCCTAAAGCTTTTGGCAAATTAAATGCCAAAGGCGCACCGCAAAATGGTGTTATCTTGGTTTGGGTTATTACCGTAGTATTATTGATATTCTTTAGTGGTGATACTGCTTTAGGCATGATTAATACCTTTATCTTATCCGGCTGTATTGGTTGGATGACAGCCTATATCATCGCTCATATCAATGTTATTATTTTACGCAAAAAGTATCCAAATGCCAATCGTGCCTTTAAAGTGCCGGGCGGTATTGTATTACCGATTATCAGCATTGTTTCGCTGTTATATATGATGGTTTATATCCTACCCGATGCCACAGGTAATCCAATTAACGAAACCTCGATTTTGATTTGGCAGTTTATTGGTGTGGTAATTGTAATTTCGGCTATCTGGAGTATTTGCTGGGTTAAGTTTAAGATGAAAGTACCGCTATTTAAAACTATCCCCCTCGAAAAATTACAAGCCGAAATTAGTGAAGAATAATAGCTTTAAGGGGCTGTCGCATCGACAGCCCCTTTTTTTATGGAATGTGAAGATATTACAACAAGTTGTGAAGATATTACAAATTAAACCATTTGCAATTATTAGCCAAATAGGTGTATAATAATAAGTAAATAAGTCCCTAGGAGGATATTATGCATACGGTATATGTTGTAGATGATGATCATTTAATCTTAGACGAAATTGTAAATACCATTCCCTGGCTGGATAATGGTTTTGAGGTAATTGGCTCCAGCACATCTTCGGCCAAGGCTATCGACCAAATTATCAGCCTTAAACCCGATGTAGTTTTTACCGACTTAAAAATGCCCGATTATGATGGGGTTCATTTAATTACTGCCTTGCAAAAACAAAATGTAAATTGCCAATTTATTATGCTAAGTGCCTATTCCAGCTTTGATGATAGCCGCCGCTTTTTTAGGCTGGATGGCTTTGATTATATACTTAAGCCCCTGCAACAGCAGGAAGTGCAAATTGTTTTAGAGCGCCTAGCCGCCAAATTATCAGCACAAAATCCGGCTAATACGGCAAATATTGATAATAGTAATGATGCAACCGATAATTCGCTAAAACCCCTGTTTAGGGAATTGGTGGAATTTATCGATCTAAATTATCAGCAAAAACATACTTTAGATTCGCTATCTAAGCGCTTTAATATTAATCCCAATTATATTTGTAATTTATTTGCCAAAAATTATAACTCCACCTTAACCCGCTATATCACCAAAAAAAGGATGGAAAATGCCCTTTATTTGATGAAAAATACCAAAATGGCCTATAAGCAAATTGCCATCGAATGTGGCTATAATGATTATTACTATTTTTGCAAAATGTTTAAGGAATATTTTGGCAACTCGCCCACCAACTATATGCAAAATTATTTGCAAAGCCAGCTAGAAGGGGCAACTTAAATGGCTAAAACCCGCCTACAAATCAAATTATATAGCTTATTAAGCCTGTTTTGCCTGCTATTTCTGATTAGTTTAGGGGTTTTTTATGCACGCTCTACTGCCATTGTTAATCAATTAAACAATAATTATATTAACCAGGTATCGGATCGAATTATCGATACCTTAGAAAACACTTTTTTGCATTTAGAACATGTGGCAATTAGCCTGGCTAATAATCAGCAGGTGCATCATTTTTTACAAGAGCAAAATATTATGGCCTATCATCAAAAAGCAGCTGCTATTGACGATATCTTAACCGCAATCTATCAACCTGACGGCCTGGTAGACGATATTTTAATCTATGATACCAAGGGTATTTATTATCGCCTGCGGGGCAGCTTAGGCAATACGGCTGCCGAGCGCATCAGCTATTTAATCAAAAACGATTTACCCTCGCAACATATGTTGGTAAATTTAGAGGGCACTGCTTATATTGGCTATATTAATTCTATTTTCGATCATCTAAATCAGCCGCTGGGGCATGCGGTTTTTTTGCTTAAAGATAGTGGCCTAAAACAGCTCTTTGGTAGCTATGATACCGATCAAAATATTCAAATTGCCTTAGTAGCCGATCACAAAATAGCAGCTAGCTTAGATGATAGCCTGCTAAATTCTGATATCGAACAAATGCAAAATAATGCCCGCAGTTTTACAATTAGGCAAATCGGCCTAAGCCCATTTCAGATTGCGGTATCTTATGATGCGGCCATCAATACCAGCCAACTATCTTTTTTATGGATGTCGATTACAATTGCTGTTTTGATGATTGTGCTCTTTACCTTTTTCTATCGCTTTTTGGATCGTCTTTTCTTTAAACCGATGCTGGGAATTATGGAAAATGTGCGTGAAATCGGCCAGGATAGCTATGCCGACACCATGCTAAGCCAAACCGGCCAGCAGGAATTTGATAATTTGGTTAACCAAATTAATATGATGATTAAAAGCCTTAATGAGCAAAGCCATGCCCTTTATGAAATTCAGTATCAAATGCAAGATGTAGAATTAAAACGCCAGCTAGCCATGATAGTTTCTTTAAAAAAGCAAATTAATGCCCATTTTACCGTTAATACTTTAAATGTTATCAAAAGGCTAAATGATATTGGCGAAAACGAAAAAGCCGGCGAAATGTGCGATGGCCTTTCGCATCTACTGCGTTATGCCAATGATGGCGGCGAATATATCAATGCCTGGGACGAGATGTTTTTTCTGCAAAAATATGCCGATATTATGGCCATTCGCTACCCCGAGCGCTTTAGCATCGAGTTTGATATGGACGATCGCCTGGCCGATTTATTGATACCAAGGATGTTAATTCAACCTTTAATCGAAAACTCGATTATTCATGGCTTAGCCAATGCTAAAGATGGCCAAATTAAAGTTACTGCCCAAATTGCTAATGAGCAAATAATTATTTCGGTTATCGATAATGGCCAAGGTATGAGCCCCGAACAATTAGCCAAATTGCATCAAAAAATAGAAATTTCGGCCACCCAAGGCTGGAATGAAGTAGGCCTGGAGCAAGTAGCTTTGCCTAATATCCAAAAGCGAATTATCTCTTTATTTGGCAATGAATATAGCCTAAATATTTATTCCGAACAAAATTTGGGCACAACTTCAACTATTACCTTGCCGATTCAGGACTAAATATGGTATGATATAGCTAATACTTTAAATAAAGGATATAAGCTTATGAATTCTTATGATAAATTTAAGCCGGAATGGGCCCCTACTGAAGATAATCAAAAATTTGCCTCTTATGTAATGGGCGGCATGAAGCAAAAAGAAAGCCATTTGCTGGCCAAAGAGCAAATCAAAAGCGCCCCACCGCCTAAATTGCAGGCCGAGGACTATATCAAAGGGGTGCTGGCCTGCGATAGAATGATTTTGGCACGGGCCATTACCATCATCGAAAGCAATGCGGCACGCCATTTTGAATTGGGGCGCCAAATTATCGAGCAGCTATTGCCTTATAGTGGCAAGGCGATTAGGGTGGGCATTACCGGTGTGCCCGGAGCAGGCAAAAGCACCTTTATCGAGGCTTTGGGTTTATCTTTATTAGCCCAAGGCAAAAAAGTGGCCGTTTTAGCGGTAGATCCCAGCTCTACCGTATCAAAAGGCAGTATATTAGGCGATAAAACCAGGATGGAGCAGCTCTCCAAAAAGAAGGAGGCCTTTATTCGCCCCTCGCCTTCCGGCGGCACCTTAGGCGGCGTTACCCGCAAAAGCCGCGAAACGATGATTTTATGCGAAGCAGCCGGTTTTGATACAATTTTGGTCGAAACCGTCGGCGTAGGCCAAAACGAAACTACCGTGCGATCGATGGTCGATTTTTTCTTGGCCTTGGTAATTACCGGTGCCGGCGATGATTTGCAAGGCATTAAAAAGGGCATTTTAGAATTGGCCGATGCCATTTTGGTTAATAAAGCAGATGGCGCTAATAAGCAAAAAGCCCTGGTAACCCAGGCCGAGTATAATCAAGTATTGCATTATCTGCGTCCGGCCAGTGCCGATTGGCAAACAAAAGCCTATACCGCTTCGGCCTTAACCGGCGAAGGGGTGGCCGAAATTTGGCAGATTATCGAGCAATTCCATGCCCAAATGCTAGCCAGCGGCCAGCTAAATTTAAGGCGCAAAAACCAAAACTTAAACTGGGTAGAAGATATGACCGAGCAATATATCCATAAATTAATTTACGAAAACCCCGATTTTATTAAGGCCTATCAACAAACAGAGGCCGATATTTTAAGCAAGGATTTAAACCCAACCGCAGCTTTGCAGCAAATTAGCAAGGCTATAGAAGGAATTTTGCTTAAATAAAGATTAAGCGACTTTATCTATGCTATGACCGATTTTGGCCTGATTTATAACCAGGCTTAGGAGCTTTTATATGCTATGGATTATTTAATCATCAATTTATGTTTAGTTTTTTTGCTAATCGTAATTTTACTTGCACTTAAACGGCCACCTTATCAAGCTATAATTGTAGCTACAATTGTAGCTGTTTTGTTATATAAAATTCCCTGGCTTACCGCCTTAAGCCTAGCCGGGCAAGCCCTTATTGCCACCGATACCATTATTGTGGTGGGCAGTTTTTACTTAGTTACGGTATTGCAGCGCATGCTGGAACAAAAGCAACATATCAAGGCCGCCGAGCAGGCCTTAAGCGATATTTTTAATAGCAAGCGCATTAGCGCATCGGTGGCGCCATCTTTAATTGGGCTATTGCCTTCAATCGGCGCTATGCCTTTATGCGCAGCGATTATCCGTTCTACCTGCCAAGACAGTTTTGATAAAGATGATTTAGCCTGCATAACCAGTTTTTATCGTCATATTCCCGAATCATTTTTCCCGGCTTTTTCCAATATCCTAATTGCGCTTACCATGGCCGGCATCAGTGCCGGCAGCTTTGTGCTGGGCATGTTACCTTTGGTGGCATCTCTATATATCATCGGTTATCTGGTTTATTTAAGAAAACTCCCCAAAATGGCCATCAAAACTGCTCCTGTTGCTAAAAAACGCCATTTATGGATATTTATACGCAGCATTTGGAGCATAATTGCGCTGATTATTGCCATTACCGCCTTTAATTTGCCGGTTTATATAGCAACCCCGGCGGTATTTATCCTAAATTTTTTTATTGATAAATTTAAATTGGCCGCCATCCCCACCCTGCTGATTAGTGCCTTCGAAGCACCTTTATTATTAAATGCGGTGCTGATTTTGATTTTTAAGGATATCATCGCCCATACCGGGGTAATTTATGCGCTGCCCGAATTTTTTAGCCAATTACCTATCCCCTTACCGCTGATTTTTGCGCTGATTTTTTTCTTTGGTACGGTAATCAGCGGCAATACGGCTATTGTTACAATTTGCCTGCCCATGGCCTTATTAGCCATCCCCGATGGTGGCTTAGCCCTGATTGTATTTTTGATGGCGATATCTTATGCGGCTATGCAATTTTCGCCTACCCATATTTGCCTTTTTATCGCCGCCGATTGCTTTGATTCCCGTTTTGGCATAATTGCGCGCAAAAATATTAAGCTTTTGCTGCCATATATGCTAATTGCCACTGTTTATGCGGCTATTATGGGCTTATTTTCCTAAATTGCATTAATAGAACCATTTATTAATGCAATAATCAAAATCAGATCAAATGGGCTTTTGCAAGTTTTTTTAACCCAAATTAAGCCATCAATAAGAAATTAATTTTTCTTCTTTTGCTTGAAAAATTGCATCCAATATGTTAAAATAAAATTTAGACTATAATTTGTTTATTCGAGGGGAATTGTTTTGAGCAACTTGCTTGATCAAATAAATAATACGGCGGATTTGCGTGCCTTAAAGGCCGAGCAATTGCCGCCATTAGCGCAGGAAATTAGGGAGTTTATGTTAAATACCCTATCGGCCAATGGCGGACATGTGGCCTCTAATTTAGGGGTGGTGGAACTAACAATTGCCCTGCACCGCGCACTAAATTTGCCCCAGGACAAAATTGTTTGGGATGTGGGGCATCAATGTTATACCCATAAAATTTTAAGCGGTCGTAAAGAGCGCTTTGCTTCTTTGCGCCAATTTGGCGGCATCAGCGGCTTCCCCAAGCCCTCGGAAAGCGATTTTGACAGCTTTTCCACCGGCCATAGTAGCACCTCGGTTTCGGTAGCGATGGGGCTGGCCATGGCTAGGGATTTACATCAAGAGCATCATCATGTAGCTGCGGTTATCGGCGATGGCGCCTTAACCGGCGGCATGGTTTACGAGGCCTTAAATCATATTGGCGATCGCCAAACCAAATTGATGGTCATCCTAAATGATAATGAGATGAGCATTGCCGATAATGTGGGCGCAATCTCGCGCTATTTGATAAAACTACGCACTCATCCCCGCTACTTTGGGGCAAAACGCAAGGCAGATGCCTTTTTGGAAAAGCTGCCGGCCATTGGGCCCGGCCTGCAAAAAATAATTGAACGCAGCAAAGATGCGATCAAATATCTATTTATGAGCCAAATGCTTTTTGAGGAATTGGGTTTTGTTTATTTAGGGCCGATTGACGGCCATGATTTAGCTTTGGTCGAAAAGATGATAGAGCGAGCTAAACACATAGATAAGCCGGTGTTGATTCATGTTTTAACCCGCAAAGGCCGCGGTTATTTGCCGGCCGAACATGATCCTTGCTTTTTCCATGGCACTGCACCTTTTGATTTGGCCAGCGGCCGCATCAAAAAAAGCTCGGATCGTGATAGTTATAGCAAAATTTTTAGCAATAGCTTGGTTGAATTGGCGGCAGACAATACTAAAATAGCAGCTATAACCGCTGCCATGCCCGATGGCGTTGGCTTGCAGGCCTTTGCCCAAGCTTATCCCAAGCGCTTTTTTGATGTGGGCATTGCCGAACAACATGCCTTAACCTTTGCTGCCGGCCTGGCCAAGGGCGGTTTAAGGCCGGTGGTGGCTTTATATTCAACCTTTTTACAAAGGGCCTATGATCAGCTAATTCATGATATTTGTTTGCCTAATTTACCGGTAGTTTTGGCAATAGATCGTGCCGGCTTAGTGGGCGAAGATGGTGCTACCCATCAGGGAGTATTTGATTTATCATTTTTGCAGCCAATCCCTAATTTGCAAATTTTAGCGCCGGCCAATGCCGACGATTTACAAGCAATGCTGGCCTATGCCTTTACCCAACAAGGGCCTGTTGCCATTCGCTATCCTCGTGGCTATCCGCCGCAGGATTTGCCAATCGCCCAACCATTTGCGCCACAAAAAGCCAACTTATTACGACAGGGAAAAGATATATTGCTTTTAGCGGCCGGCTCCATGGTAGCCATAGCCGCCCAGGCGGCCAAATTGCTGGCCGAACAAGGTATTGAGGCGGCGATAATCAATGCCCGATTTATCAAGCCTTTTGATGAAGATTTATTTCTTAAGCAGGCCTTAAGCTGCGGCAAAGTATTAATCCTGGAGGAAAATGTTAAGCTGGGCGGCTTTGGCCAAAATTGTTTGGAATTATTTAGTAATCAGCCAATTTTAACCGATATCTTGGCCTTCCCCGATTATTTTATCGAGCATGGCTCGCAGGCAATTTTATTTGAGCAATATGGCTTTTTGCCTGCTCAAGTAGCTGCAAGAGTAAAAGCAAATTGGTTTGGAGAAAAAAATGGCAGCTAAAATGCGTTTAGATTTATTATTGATAGAAAAGGGCTTTTTTAGCTCACGCGAAAAAGCCAAGGCGGCGATTATGGCCGGCGAAGTGCTGGTAGACAATCAAAAAATCACCAAGGCCGGCAGCGAATTTGCCCCCGATAGCCAAATTAGGCTTTTAGGCGAGCGTTTGCCCTATGTATCCCGTGGTGGCCTTAAATTAGCCAAGGCTTTAAGCATTTTCCCTTATGATATCAAGGATAAAGTAATGCTGGATATCGGGGCTTCTACCGGGGGTTTTGTTGATTGCGCTTTACAAAACGGCGCCCAAAAAGTTTATGCCGTTGATGTTGGTTATAATCAATTGGCCTGGAGTTTACGCAATGATCAACGAGTAATTTGCCTGGAAAAAACCAATGCCCGCTATTTAGATAATAGCATAATTGCCGAAAAAGTTGACATTATCACCGCCGATGTGGCTTTTATTTCTCTAACATTGGCTTTACCGGCAGCCATTGAGCATCTTTTAAAGGATGATGGCGCTTTAATCTGCCTAATCAAGCCTCAATTTGAGGCCGGCAAGGAAAATGTGGGCAAAAAAGGGGTTGTCCGTGATCAAAAAGTGCATAAAGAGGTAATTCATAAAATTATTGAGGCCTGCCATAATTGGCAATTGGCCGTGCAGATGCTTGATTACTCGCCAATCACAGGCCCAAATGGCAATATCGAATATCTACTATTTGCCGAAAAGAATAAGGAAGCAGCTGCTATAGACGTAGATACCATTGTTGATGCAGCTTGGCAAAATCTAAATTAGGATTTAAAAGGCTGATCTAAGATCAGCCTTTTGGTTTGCAAAATAAAGCAAGCGTAATCCCCCAAAATACGGTTAAAGCAATGCCGGCCGATACATTGCTTAAAAGACCAAGCCAAATGCCCCAAAACCCCTGGTTTTGCGCACCCTCTAAAGCGCCTAAAGCCAGTTGATTGCCAAAGCTTATTATCGGCAAGCCTGCCCCCATGCCCGCCCAGTCGGCAAAGGGCTGGTAGAGGCCTAATCCCCCTAAAATCGAGCCGCTTACCACTAAAAGGCTCATGGCATGGGCAGGGGTTAATTTAGCTATGTCCAATAAAATTTGGCCGATTAAACAAATTGCACCGCCCACGCCAAAAGCAATTAAAATTTGCTGTAATATTTGCGCCATTTTAGCCCCTTTCCAAAACTACGGCATGACAAATTGCCGGGATACTCTCCTTTTGCTGGCAGCTTAAGGGCGACAGTAGTGCGCCGGTTGCCGCAAATAAAATGCGCTGCCAATCCCCTTTGAGCAGGCCTTGATAAAAATGACCATACAAAACCGAGGCCGAACAACCCGCCCCACTGCCCCCGGACATCACCTCTTTATCATCATCATGATAAAGTAGCGAACCGCAATCCAGCAAGCGCTCCGGCGGATAATCCAAGCCGCCTCTTAGCAGCAATTCTTGGCCAATTGCCGCCCCTACCCTGCCCAAATCACCGCTGATAATATAATCATAATCATGGGGATTTTGTCCGCTTTCGCGCAAATGGGTTAGAATGGTATCGGCAAAAGCCGGCGCCATTGCCGCGCCCATCTGAAAAGGGTCGCTTACCCCTAAATCCTGCACTTTACCGATGGTAGCCGCCTTAATTTTGATAGCAGATGGCCTTAAGCTTATAATGCCTGCTCCTGCTGCGGTGCAGGTATACTGGCTAATTTGCGGTTTTTGGCAGCCATATTCATTAGGATATCTAAACTGCCTTTCGGCCGTTAGATTATGGCTGCCGGTGGCGGTAAGAGCAAAATCGGCAACCTTAGCCGCCACCAGTAAAGCAGCCAAGGCTAAGCCTGCGGTGGAGGTAGCGCAGGCCGAAAAAAGCCCCAAAAAGGGCAAGGCCAAATTGCGCGCCGTAAAACCGGAAGAAATGATTTGATTTAGCAAATCGCCGGCTAAATATATATCAATATCATCGGCTTTTAGTTGCGCTTTTTTTAAAGCAATTTCCACCGCCTTTTGCTGCATTTGCTGCTCGGCCTTCTCAAAGCTTTTTTGGCCTAAATTTAATTGAGCATAGCTATAATCAAAGCTAGCCCCAAGTGGCCCTAAGGCTTCTTTTGGGCCGCTTACAGCAGCAGCTGCATTTAAATATACATCTTCATTAAAGCACCAAGTTTGTCTGCCTAAATGCTCCATAATTGCTCCTTAATCATCAAATTTTAGATATTACCAGTCCAATAATACCCACAATTGCGGCCGAGCTTATGCCTAAGCTAAGCACAGCACCTGCCAGCTTAAAACTATTACAAGCAGTGCCCAAAACCAGCCCCTCGCTATTATGCTCCATGGCCGCTGCCACCACCGAATTGGCAAAACCGCTAATCGGTACGGCCAAGCCGGCCCCCAACTTTTGGCCAAGCTTATCATAAATCCCCAAAGCGGTTAAAATGGCGGCCAGGCTAATTACCAGCATCATAATTATTGCGGCTGCAAGTTGTTCATCTAACTGCACATATTCGATTAAAGCAATTTTGCCGGCTTGGGCAATGGCACAAAGCAAACCTCCGCTAATAAAAGCCTTTGTCATATTAAAAAATAGCGGTTTAGCAGGCTGATATTGATTAATAATTTGCTGATACCAGCTTTTTACCTTAGGTTTTTTGCTCATATTATCTCCTTGTATTATTTTACGTTATAAGATATTTTGCAAGCTTAATTGTTCACCATTATTTATTTGTTCGATATAGTAGGCTAAATTGGCCATTTCTCTTAAAGCTCTTTCTTTATTTTGCAAATCGATTAAAACCTGCATATCGGTAAAGGAAATCTCGATATCACGCATATCCTGATGATCGATTAAGGTAAGCCAAATGCGGCTTATATTTTGCCAATCGGCAGTACATGTAGCAAATAAGCTGGCAGCAGTTGACCACTCTTCGGCCTTAATTGCTTGATTAATTATAGGTAATTGTTGGCTTAAATTTTGCGAAGATAAGCTTATATAACGATAAGAGCTGGCACAAAATACCAAAATTACAATAACGATAGTTGATAAAAGCATAGTTTCGTGACGCATTATCTACTCCTTTTCCTGTAAAAAAAATTGGCCTTTATTATCTAAGCCGGCAATAAATACTTGCCGATAATCATCAATCTTAAGCCGCTTAAGTTGCTCGCTTAGCCATTTAAAATCATGGCCGCTATTTTGCAATGTTTGGCTATTTATGCGCCCATCCTGAATAAAAATCTCGGATGGTTTTTCGGCTGCAATCGCTAAACCAAGCTCCTCTAGCTGCACATTTCTTTTGGCAGTTTTAGGGAAAATGCTAATCTGACCATCGGTTTCCATCACAATCGTATCCAATTCGGTAAGGTCAAAATAGCCCTGGGCACGGCATAATTCGGTGATATCATTAATATTTAGGCGTAAACGGCGCATTTGTTTTTGCTGCAAGTTGCCATTACTCATCACAATTTCCGGTTTGCCACAAATTATCCGCCTAAAACGTGGGCTTTTTAGATTAAGCAAAGAAATAATAATTTCCAGCAACATCAAGGTAAGGATGGGAATTAAGCTAACCATTAGAGGCAAAGTATTACTTTGCATGGCCAAAGAAGCAATTTCCGAAATGATTAAAATAAGCACAAACTCATAGGGTTGCAACTGCCCTAGCTGGCGTTTGCCCATTAAGCGCATGGCTGCGAGGGTAAATAGATATAAAAAAATGCTTCGCAGCATGATTAATGTCATAAAATCCCCCTATTAATAATTATTTGCTTTTTAGGATGTACAATTTGATTTAATAGTATGCAATAGTATGCAAAAAAAAGTTTTAAGTAAATGTATAAAATTTTTTTATTAATTTACAATATAAGTTATTGCTATTGGCGTGTTTTTCGTGTATAATAACTATATATTGTGTAGAAAAATTAAGTAATTTGTCATAACCACTTAATGGGAGGCATTTAATGAATAGTAGAGATAATTTAAGAAAAGCGGCCAAAGATTTATTTGGCGTGGAAATAGGCAGGCCCGAAGACGAGCTAAGCATGGGCGGCAATGGTCAGCCGGCCTCGGTTGAGGATATAATTAGCGGCCATACTCGCTCGATTGACGGCCCGCAAATGCCGGAAGTTACCGTGCTTGAGCCACGTAAGCATACTTCGGTTATTGCCGAGGGTACCAGCATTGTTGGCCGCATTTTAAGCGATGGCCATGTGGAGATTATGGGCAAAGTTGATGGCAATATTAATGCCGAGGGCGATGTTACCGTATGCGGTAAAGTAACCGGCGATATTGACGGCGACCATTTAAAAATGTTCTCTTGCCAGGTAAAGGGCAACCTTACCGCCGAAAACCGGGTTATTGTTAATGATGAATCAACCATAATTGGCGATATCGCCACCGATAGTATTATCTTTGATGGCAAATTAAAAGGCAATATCAGCGCTAATCAAACAGCTGTTTTTAATAGCAATTCCTATCTGCTGGGCGATATAACCACCTCTACTCTTTCGATTGATGCCGGCGCGGTAATCAATGGCATGGTAAAAACCTATATCGATTATGATGCCAATAGCCCCTTTGAAGATATGTAAATTAAAGCCTACATTTAAATTCAAAATTAATATATCAAAAAAAGCTTGCCTAAATAATAGGGCAAGCTTTTTTATGTTTTGATGTTTAGATATTATGTGTTAATCCTGATTATCTTGATTATCTTGATTATCTTGATTATCCTGATTATATTTACGATGCTGAAATTTTATCCAATAACCGGCCAGCAGGCCATTGGCCAAAAACAAGGCAATCGAAGCCAAAAGCAAATAGGCACCCCAATCTTGAGTGGCCATAAATTGATCCGGGCTTAGATAAATAAAATTTGGGATCAACCACAGCAAACTTGCCGCTATTAATAGCAAAACAATAGCCGTAATTAAAATAATTTGCCAAATATGCTTTTGATTATTACTAAAATGCGGATAAAAAGCCATTTTATCACCTACTTATCAAAAATAATATCAATAACTGTACAAATATAGCCAATTTCGCCTCTTATTTTATCACGTATTGCTTCCAGACCATTTTGGCGCAGCTCATTGGCCGTAACTTCAAAAAAATCATGACCGGTTTGCATACCTATATTTAAGGTCTGCTTATCAAAAGCCAAAAATAAGCGCCCTTTAAAGGAATTGGCCAGTTTTTCCACTTTTTGGATTAATTCTGGTGTTAACATGCTTAAAGCAGCATCTACATCATCGGTTTGCAGTACAAAACGATTATTAAAATCGGGGTTATCCGTGCCAAAATTACCCATCTCCGGCTTAATATTGGGCACATTTTCCTTAATTACTAACCAGGTTGGGCAAGGATTTGGCAAATTACAAATCAGCCATTGCCCCTTAAATACAGTATGAATTCGATCCTGACTACCCGATTCGCTGCCACTGCTAACCCGCTCTACCCAAAATAAATGTAAATCGCTAAACTTAAAGGCCTGCCCTTTATGCTTGGCATCAATATAATCGCTACCATCGGCAGATCGCCAGCCTTCAATGATTTTTAATTTATTAATTATATCTGTTGGAACTTTTCGGTATTTATTATACCTAATTAAATCCACATACTCTTTTAATAGATGATAAGCCACCTGATTGCTAATTAGCGATTTAAGCAGGCCTCGATATTTGCCACCCCTAAAAAAACCAATTATCATTATTACCGAGGCCGCCATTGTGGCATAAAAAACATAATTACCAACATAGCTAAAATCTTGCAAGATTAATTCGGTCTCAAAAGATGTATACATAAAGATAAACAAGATAATAAAAAGCACCAAGCCAATACCTGCCATCATATTGCAAGCTTTAATTTTAGCAAGCAGCCGATCAATTTGCTTTTGCAAATCCTGCTCTTGTTGATCTTTTTCATCTAAATGTTCATTTAAATAGTCTTGCATGGGCCAACCTCCAATTCTGCAACTTAATATTAGCTTTTTGATTAGATTATTTATTAATTTAATTATAACATAATTTCCACTTAATTAGCAAGTTTAATTAAGCCCGGATTACTATATTTAACAAGTCTTTTCGGGCCTCATTTTGCATATTTTAGTATATAAACATAAGCTTAGGCGGATTACTATGATAAAAAAAGAACAGGGCTTATTAATGGGCACCATATTTTTATTATGCTCGAATATTTTTGTTAAGGGTTTAGGCTTTGCTTATCGGATGATTATCACCCGCCTAATTGGGGTGGAAGGCATGGGCTTAATCGAGATGATCACCCCTTTATACTCCTTTTTGCTGGTGATAGCCGGCCTTGGCTTGCAGCTTGCTTTATCACAAAGCACCGCCGCCAAGCGCCAAAATAGTGGCAGCGATTTTTATACCGCCCGCAAAATATTGCTGATATCAGGCGCCATAATTAGCCTTAGCGCTTTTATTTTTGCGCCCCTCATCATCGATCATTTTGCTTCCGACAGGCGCATTTACTTAGGCTTTGTAGCTATCCTGCCTGCTGTTTTTATAATTAGCGCCGCCTCGGCCTATCGTGGCTATTTGCAGGGCAATAAGCAAATTGCGGCCTTAGGCAGCAGCCAGGCGGTAGAGCAAAGCATCCGCTTTATTTGTGGTATTTATTTGATTAGCCGCCTGGGCAATCTTAGCCTAGAGCAGGCGGTAGCCGGTGCATCCTATGCCACGGTTTTAGGCGAATTGGCCGGCTTTTTATACCTGATATTTTTTATGCGCCATTTAGGAGCACCACCCAAGCTGGCTTTTAATCGTCAAAAGGCCGCTTCCCTGCTCCATTTTGGGCTGCCGATTACCTTTGGCCGCTTAGCTACCAGCATTATCATGATGCTACAGGCGCTATTAATCCCCCTTTGCTTGCAGCAGGCCGGTTGGGATATGCGCGCCGCCACCGAGATGTATGGCCGCCTAGCCGGCGTTGCCTTAAGCCTAATCCATTTACCGGGGGTTTTTACCTCGGCTTTAGCTATGGCCGTTATGCCGGCCATTGCCGAGCAAAGCAGCGGCAATTTATTGCAAGTACGTAGCAATCATGCCTTGCAGGCCTCTACTGTTTTAACTTTACCGGGTATGCTCATCCTATTTTTTCTGGCCGAACCCCTATGCAGCCTGCTTTTTGATGCCCCACTTGCCGCCCCAATTTTACAAATACTTAGCATTGGCGGTTGCTTTTTTCATCCACTTATCACCCTATCCAGCATTCTTCAGGGCTTAGGCGAGGTAAAAGCCCTTTTAATCAATAATATCCTGGCCGGTATAATTTTAGTTGTGGCCATTCTAATTTTGGTGCCACGCAGCTATCTGGGCATATACGGGGCGGCAATTGCTATCAATGCTTGCTGGATTAGCGGTTTTATCTTTAACTTGGTGCATTTTTTGCATATCAGCAGATTAAAACTTAATTGGCATGATATTATTGGCAAGCCATTTGCAATTATGCTGCTAAGCGGCCTAATTTTTTATTTTAGCCGCAACTACTTGCCAATTTTAAACCAGCCAGCAGCCCTATCGCAAATCATCAGCCAATCAATATATTTAGGCTTGCTTTATTTTGGCGGTTTAGCGATGGTTAAAGGGCTAAGCATTGGCCTATGGCGGCGAATTCGCCCTAAATAAAGCTTTATTTTTGGCCAAAAAGATGCTATAATAGTAGCAAAAAAGAGGTTATTGAGGTTATTTATGAAAAGTCATTTTTTTGCCTATTTATCCCGGATGCGCCTGATTAAGCGCTGGAGCCTAATGCGCAATATCGAAACCGAAAATATTGCCGAGCATAGCCTGCAAGTAGCGATGATTGCCCATGCCCTTTGTTTAATCAGCAAGCATCAATTTAATAGCGATATTGATGAAAAAGAGCTGGTAATGATGGCGCTATATCATGATACGGCCGAGGTTTTAATCGGCGATTTGCCCACCCCGGTTAAATATTTTAACCCTAAGATTAAGGAATCCTATGGATATATCGAGGATGTGGCCAAGCAAAACTTGCTAAAAATGTTGCCCGATTGGCTGGCTAAAGAGTATCAGCCTTTATTTTTTGTTGACGAAAGCACACAAAAATATCGGCTACTTAAAGCAGCCGATAAAATTTCCGCTTATATTAAATGTGTGGAAGAAAGCAGTGCCGGCAATGGCGAGTTTACCAAAGCCCAAAAAAGTATTCGCGCCGAAATCGATAAATATCAAGATTTACCGGCAGTTGGCTATTTTATGGACAACTATGCCCCAAGCTTTAGCAAAACCTTGGACGAATTAGGCTAGCCTAAAATACATAATTAGCTAATCCATATAAAATAGCTAAATGGCCAATATAAAAAATATAGAAAAACCAGCGCGAGCCCGGCCCTCTTTGGCCATTATACAGGTAAAGAAAAGGCAAAGCCAAAACAGCCAAACCTTGCAAATAAGGAAAATCAAAGCCCTCTACCAGGCCGGATATCCCCTCGGCAATAAAAAAGGAATTGATGGCTAACCAGCTTAAGGCCAGCTTCCAAAACTTATCATAAAAAATATGGGCGCTTAAAATCATCAAAATGCCATAAAAGCCGTATTCCACATTTACAAATTCGGCGATAAAGCAAATAATAAAGCAAGAAGCAATTTTGGCGCTGATTATCCAATCATTCTCCCATAAAATAATGGCAATTAAACCCAAGCTAAGCGTAAAAAAGATATTAAAAAAGTCATTACTTAGAAAAATTTGATAAGGGAATTGAATTATAACCCCAAAAATTAAAAGCCGATACAGATATTTTTGCTTATTGGTGGTATGCCTAAAACCATTGGCAATTAAAAATGCAAAAATAGGCATGGCCAAACGGCCAAAGCCTTGTAATAAATTATATTGCCAAGGGGTAAGAACTTCAAAAATAAAGGCAAAGTGGCTGGCCAGCATCGAAATGCAGGCGAAAATTTTTAATTGAAACGAATTCCATACTTTTAATTTATCCATAAAAGTTAAAATTCTCTAAAAAAGGCAAGTTTCCTTTTTTAATTTTTTTTATACTAAAATAATTTGCGAGGTTTAAATGAATAATAAATCAAAACTACTGATTTTTGATATGGATAATACCCTAATTCATTCCCATATCGACTTTGCTTTAATGAAATCTGAAAGCTGCCAACTTTTGCGCAATTTTGGCTTAGAACCAGATGAAAATTTACCAATTGCTCAAATCTTGGCCGATTTTAAGCGCAATCTACAATTACCACCGGCTTTAGAAGAGCAAATTTGGCAAGTTATCGGCCAAATTGAATTGGATGGCCTAATTAATGCTAGTTTAGAAGGCGATATTATGCCAATCCTTAACACCCTTAAAGAGCAATGCCATTTGCTGGTTTTAACCAATAATCTAGGCACTGCCGCCGCTACTGCCCTAGGCAAGCTGGGCTTAAAGCCCTATTTCGAGCATATTTTTGGCCGTGGTCAAGTAAGCGAGCTAAAACCAAGCCCACAAGGATTAGCCGAAATTATCCGGCTTTATCCTCAAATTAGCAAAAAGCAAATGGCTGTTATCGGCGATGCGGCAATTGATTATCAGGCAGCAAAGGGCTGTGGCCTAAAATTTATTGCCTATAATGGCAGCCGTGCCGAAGCCTGGCAAGATAAAGGTTTAAAGCCCGATTTAGAATTAAACACCTGGTCGAACGCTTGCATCAAACCTATTTTGGAATTAATTAAGGAGTAAATAATGGCCAAATACTGGATAAAAGAACGCTATCATGCCCCCACCGAACCAATAATTTTTGATGATGATTTAATAATCGAAGCAGATGCCGAAGCCGAGGAGAATCAATTTTGGCAAACCATCAACCCCGATCAGCTAGATGACTTAGAGCTGGCCGAAATCAAAGAGCTTAATCAATTAGAGGGCGAATTAACAATTAGCGAAACTAAAATCAAGCTTTTTTTAGGCGGCGGCCTTTTGGCTTTAATTGCCTTAATTGGTATGCTAAGCTGGAGTTTTGCCCCTTATTGGCAAAATAGCATCCCCGATTATAGTTTTTTAAATCAGGCAGAAGTGCTGGCCGATAATCAAGTTTTTCAGCAATGGCAAGCGGCTGTGGTTAGCATCGAGGGGGCTAATGGCAATGGTAGTGGCTTTAATATTGCCGCCAATGGCCTAATCATCAGCAATCGGCATGTGGTGGAGGATAATACGGCAATTACAATTAGCTTTCCCGATGGCACAATTTTTCAGGCTGCCAATTGGCAATATATTGGCGATTATGATTTGGCAATTTGCAGCTTAAACAGCCAAGATTTACCCTATGCCAAGCTTGCCGCAAGCAGCGAGCTTGATAATCAGCAATATATTTTTATCGGTAGCCCCTTAGGCTTTGATTGGGTAATTTCCGAGGCCAGCTTAATCGAAGCTAATCAAGATACCCTGGTTTTTGATGGCCCGGTACGTGCCGGTTCTTCCGGCAGCCCGCTTTTTAATAGCGATGGCGAGGTGATTGGGGTGGTATATGGCCATTTATCCACCGATGCCAATACCGGCTTAGCCGTGCCGATTATGGTTTTACAGGAATATTTAGCCGAGTATGGATATCGGCCTTGACGTATTGGTTATTTTAAATTATAATATATCAGTATAAATAGTTTTAAGTTAAATTTAGCGCTAAAGGAGAATTAATCATGAGCTTAACCAAACCCGTCCCTCTCAGCACCGAAAAATTAAAAGAAATTGCAGCTAAATACGGCACACCTTGCCATATTTACTTAGAAGAACCTATTCGTCAAAATGCTCGCGAACTGGTAAAGGCCTTTAGTTGGGCACCCGGTTTTAAAGAGTATTTTGCGGTAAAAGCTTTGCCCAATCCCCATATCCTTAAAATTTTAAAAGAGGAAGGCTTTGGTAGCGATTGTAGCTCTTTGCCGGAATTAATTTTGTCCGAAAAAGTAGGCATTACCGGCGAAAATATTTGTTTTACATCCAATGATACCCCTGCTCATGAATATCAAAAGGCGCTGGAATTAGGGGCAATTATCAATTTAGATGATATTAGCCATATCCCCTATTTGGAAAAAATCAGTGCTTTGCCGGAATTAATTTCCTGCCGCTATAATCCGGGGCCTTTGCGCTCGGGCGGCAATGAGATTATCGGCTATCCCGAGCAGGCCAAATACGGCATGACAGGCAATCAAATCCTGCAGGCTTTGGCCGATTGCAAGGAAAAAGGGGTTAAGCGCTTTGGCCTACATACGATGATTGTATCCAATGAGCTTAATATCGACTATCTGGTCGAAACCGCCCATATGATGTTTGAATTAGCTGTTTTGATTTATAAGCGTTTGGGCATTGCTGTGGAATTTGTCAATTTAGGTGGGGGTATTGGTATCCCTTATCAGCCCGGCCAGGCGCGGATTAATTTGGCCGACTTAGGTCAAAAAATTAAAGAGCAATATCAAAATATTCTGGAGCCGGCCGGCCTTAATCAGGTACGTATCAACTTAGAAAGTGGCCGCATGATTACCGGCCCTTATGGCTATTTGCTAACCCGAGCTATCCATTATAAGGATACTTATAAGCAATATATTGGCGTGGATGCCTGCATGGCCGACTTAATGCGCCCTGCTTTATATGGTTCTTATCATCATATTAGCGTAATTGGCAAGGATGAGCAAGAGCATAAATATATTTATGATATCACCGGCTCTTTATGCGAAAACAATGATAAATTTGCTATCGATCGCCCCTTGCCCAAAATCGAAATGGATGATTTGCTTTTGATTCATGATAGCGGTGCGCATGGTTATTCGATGGGCTTTAATTATAATGGTAAGCTGCGCTCTAAGGAATTATTGGTAAAAGCCGACGGCAGCGTACAGGTAATTCGTCGTGCCGAGACTATTGATGATTATTTTGCAACTTTAGATTTTGACAGCCTTTAGTAGCGAGGCGATATGAGTTTATTTATCACATTTGAAGGAATTGATGGCAGCGGCAAGACCACGATGCTTACAAGGCTTGCCGCGCATTTAGCTGCCCAAAATTATGATTTTATTAGCACTTTAGAGCCCGGCGGCAGTGCTTTGGGCCAAAATTTGCGGCAGATTTTGCTAAATGATAGCCATTTAAAGCCATCTTGCCAAGCCGAGGCCTTATTATTTGCAGCCGATCGTGCCGTGCATATCGAGCAAAAAATTAAGCCGGCTTTGGCTAAAGGGCAAATTGTGCTTTGCGATCGTTTTATCGATTCTACCATAGCCTATCAGGGTGGCGGTCGTGGCTTGGATATGGCTTTTTTAGAGCAGCTTAATAATTTTGCTACCGCTAATTTAAAGCCGGATATTAGCTTTTATTTTGATTTACCGCTTAATATTGCCCGTCAAAGACAGAATGCGGTTTTGGATAAAATGGAGCAAGAAGCGGCGGCTTTTTTTGAGCGGGTAATAGCTACCTATAAGCAACTGGCTTTGGCCGATCCTAAGCGTATTAAAACTATTGATGCCACTCAAGGCCTAGACCAAGTTTTTGCCGCCGTACTTAGCCATTTAGAGGGCTTAGCAGGGTGGCCGGCATGACTAATCAAAGGCCAACCCCGGCCGCTGCTTTGCTGGCGGCTATTGAGCAAAAGCGCCTAACCCATGCCCTAATTTTGGCCGGTAAGGATGCCTTGCAGCAGGCCGAACTTTTGGCTCAAGCTTTGCTATGTACTGAGGCGCAAGCGGCAAGTAGCGGCCTAAGCTGTGGTAAATGTTTGGCTTGCAAGCAATACTTGGCTAATCAGCATGTGGATTGTCATAGTTATAGCCCTGATAAAAGTGGGCATAGTATTGAGAGTATGCGTCAATTGCAAAACGAGGCATATTTGCAATCTTATACCGGTGGCAATAAAGTATTTATTATTTTGGAGGCCGAATTATTATTAAGCGCGGCAGCTAATAGCCTGTTAAAGCTATTGGAGGAGCCGCCTGATGATTGTTATTTTATTTTGGTTTGCACGGCCGAGGATAGTTTGCTAAGCACCATACGATCGCGCTGCCAATTATTTTATTTAGGGTCGGCGCAGGATTTAAGCCTAGACGAGCAATTATTGGCCGAGATTCGCCCCGAGGCCGAGGCTTTTTGGCAGGAGTTGCCGCAGATGCCTTTATATCAAGCTTTATTACAGACTAAACGGGAAAAAAAAGATAAGGTTTGGTGGCTACATTATTTAAGTATTTTGCAGCAATTAATCATGGCTTTTTTGAAGGGTGAAAGGGTAGCCCCCTTCGACAGGCAAAGCGCTTTAGCTGCCGGTTTATTATTAGAGCAGAGTATATCGATGCTTAATAGGAATATAAATCAGAAGTTACTTTTATCAATAATTTTTATTCGTTTTTGGACTTATGCCCATAAAGAGGCGAATAATTAAAGGATTTTAACAAAAAATAGCGAATTATTTGCTAATATAATTTTGAGGTGGTGACATAATTGTTTTTAGTAGCGAGTGCCGGTAATGAATCAATGATGATGATTGGTTATATGGGATTTTTGGTTTTAATCTTTTACTTTTTGCTAATTCGTCCTCAGCAAAAGCAAAAGAAAAAGCGTAAATCGATGATGGATGCATTAAGCGTTGGCGATGAGATCTTTACCGCGGGGGGAATTTTGGGAACTATAACCCGCATTAAGGAGCAAACCATTTGGTTACGCATATCCGACAAAACCGAGATTGAATTGCTTAAGACCTCGATTGGCGGTTTAAAAACCAAAGAAGAAGATACAACAACAGCTCCCAGCAATTAAAGCAAATAAGGCTGCCGTAAATTAAACAATTTACGGCAGCTTTTTTATGAAGAGCAAAAAAAATGAAATTTTTTAAAAAAGTTTTTGCTTTTGCTTTTTTCAAAAAGCAAAGGTCTTAATCTTTTGAACTTAATCTTTTGAACTTAATCTTTCTTTCAATTATAATAAAGAGGGTAATGCAGGTTAGATAGGATTATGTGGTGTCTGCAAAAAGTGATAATCGAATTGATAAAATTGAAAGAAAGCTGCTATTTTTATTTGCGAAGCAAATAAAAATGAAGTGCTCTACGATAATCAAAGTATTAAGCAAATTTTATGCTTAAGTAAGCAAATTTTTATGTTTAGGAAAGCAAAAAAGAGGGGCTATCGCAAATTTTATTATTGTTTGCGATAGCTTTTTTTTGTTGATTGTTATTGTCTGTTGTTAGCTGGATTATAGCTTGCCTCAATTTATCGGCGGATAGTTATATTTGTTGTGCTTCGTATGTTCAAAGGTTTGCCTTTTATACTGTTTGTTTTTGTTAGCTGGGTTATAGGCATCTTATATTTATCGGCGGATATTTAGTTTGGGTTGTGCTTCGTGTATTTAAAGGTTTGCTTGTCCCTTCCTACGTTTGCTAGTTTATTTTCTTTGGTCGCAGAGGGGGCGTTACTTTTTGGTCGCAAAAACTAGCGTGAAAAGGCTTGAA
>CAYJPF010000006.1:0-46959 GCA_964372025.1 uncultured Peptococcaceae bacterium
ATAAACTAACAAATGTAGGCGAGGGCAGAAAAACCTTTCAACCCACGAAGCACAAACCAAATTAACTATCCGCCGACAAATTGAGGCAACCTATAACCCAGCTAACAAACAGCAACAAAATCAAAGGCAAACCAAATAATTCACGAAACACAACAAATATAACTATCTACCAACAAATATAAACAACCCACAACCCAATCCAACAACAAAAACCAAAAAAACCAAAAGCAAAAACTTTAAAAAAATTTAGAGGCTGTCGCATTGCGGCAGCCCCTTTTTAATCAAAACTTATTTAATAATATTCATTTCCAATTCACGATTATAGCCGGTTAAGATGCGATGACCGGTTTCGGTAATCAAAATATCATCCTCAATCCTTACTCCGCCACGCCCCGGTAAATAAATGCCCGGCTCCACGGTAAAGGTCATGCCCGGTACCAAAATATCCTCATTATCATAACGAATATTAGGGCTTTCATGCACATCTATGCCCAAACCATGGCCGGTACGATGAGTAAAATACTCGCCATAACCTGCATCGGTAATAACCTTGCGCGCAGCATCATCCACAGCCTTAATCTTAACCCCGGGCTTGGCTGCCTCAATGCCTGCCTGATTAGCGGCCTGAATAATTTTGTAAATCTCGCCAAATTCCTTTTCCGGCTCGCCGATAAAAAAGGTACGGGTAATATCCGAATTATAATGCTGATAACAAAGACCAAAATCGATAATTACCTGCTCGCCGGCCTTTGCAATACGCTCGCCACGGATACCATGAGCAATCGCCGTATTAGCACCAATCGAAGATTGGAAGTTAAAGGCAGCCTCCACACCTTCGGTTAAGGCCATTAAGCGGACTAGCTCAAAGCGAATTTCACTTTCCTTAACACCCTCATGCAGGCATTTTTTCCATATAGCCAGCATTTCGTCGGTTTTGGTGCAGGCAATTTGCATTAGCTCTATTTCGGCCTCGTCTTTGATTAGGCGCATGCCGGCAACCATTGGGGCGATATCGGCAAAATCGCTGATGCCTGCGCTTAGCTCCTGCGCTAAAGCCTCGGCACGACCAAAATTAAGATAATCTTTTTCGATGCCGATTTTAGCACCCTTTTTAATTTGATCAGCCAGCATTTTAATATTATTTTCGCCATCAAGATAGGGTATTTCCGTAATCGAATCATCACTTAAGCGCCCAAGCTCCATCGCCGGCAAAACCAGATGCGTATCACCGCTTGCTGCGGCAAATAATAAAGCCGATAAGCGTTCCATGGTATGATACATAACACCACAATAATAGAACATATTTGTAGGATTATTAATTAGCACATAATCTACACCTTTTTGCTGCATTAATGCGGCTAAAGCCTGCCTTCTTTTTGCATAAACATTGGTCATAATTTGCCTCCTTAGATTTTTATTTTTTATTTGCCAATCATTATCTTCAATATTTCCACATCGGTGGCTTTCATACCTTCTCTGCCCATGCGGCAAATGCTATCAATAGTAGTTTCGGCATCTTCCATTACCAAGCCTTCGCCGGGCAAAAATGTTTTGGAATCGCGTGATAGCACATCGCCCAAAATAGCCGCATCCACCGCCGAGGCTATTTTAGCAGCACAAGATGGCTTGGCACCATCACAAACAATGCCTGCTACATTGGCTAAAGTATTAACAATGGTGCGGCAAATCGTATTAAAATCGCCATCATATAAAAAGGTAATGCCAGCCCCGCTGCCACAAGCGGCCGATACCGCCCCACAAAAGGCCGAAAGGCGGCCTAAGCCCAGCTTAAGGTAGATGGCAATTAAATTGCTTAAAGCCAAAGCCTGATAAGTTTTATGCTCGTCGGCCTGCAAATGGCGTGCATAAGCCAAAACCGGCAGGCAAACTGTCATGCCCTGATTGCCGCTGCCGCTATTGGTAACCACCGGCAAAACGCAACCGCTCATCCTGGCATCGCTGCCGGCTGCCGGCAAAGCGCGCGCCAAGGTTTTGATATCATCACCATAATATTTAAGCAAAGAAGCACCAATATTAGCGCCATAGCTATTAGCCAGGCCTTCTTCGGCAATAGCACTATTCATCTTAACCTGATGCTCCATCAAACGCAAGGCCGTATCCAAATCAATACTGGTGGCAAAGCGGTAAATATCCCTTAAATTTAAAGAAGCATAAAGCTTATCATCCTTGCTGGCCAAACCATCTTCGGGCTCGGCAATTGCCAGGCTTTGGCCATCTTTTTCCATACGCACAATACGAGTATGCATATCAGAAATCTGCACTAAAGAGCTATGATCTTGATACTTCATCTCTACAATAATATCCAGATTAGGTACATTTTCCAATAATTCCACGCGGCAAAAACCGGCGGCCAAAAGCTCTTTGGTTTGCTGAACATGTTCGGCATTAATAGGCAGCAAAACCTGCATTTTAAGCGCAGGATCGCCTGCTAAAGCGCCTAAAATTGCGCTGGGGGCAATGCCCTTTAAATTGCCGGTGCCGGGCACCACCACGCTTTTTACATTCTTAATAACATTGCCGCTGCAATAAACACAAATATCGTCCGGAAAAGCCGGCAATAAGCTGCGGGCAACAGCGGCCGCATAAGCCACGGCAATTGGCTCGGTGCAGCCTAAAGCCGGCAATAATTCCAGCTCCAGAATTTGGCAATAGCCATCAAAGGTTTGGGGTTTTAAGGTTTGATTAAAATCAATTTTCATTTTTTCTCCTCATCCTTATTATAATAATAAGTTTTCCTGATCAAAGCCCAATTTAGTTGCTATTTCCTCCAAGCGGCGCAGGCGATGATTAATTGCCGAGCGGCCAAGGGCAGTCATTTCGCTTAAATCGGCCAAAGATGCATCGGGATGCTGTAGGCGCAGATGGGCGGTTTCTTGCAATGCTGCCGATAATTTAGCACCCTTACTTTCCAAAAAATTGATATAGGCAATTTGCTTTTGGGCGGCGCTAACTGTTTTATTCATATTGGCATTGTCGCAGTTTACCAGGCGATTTACCTGATTACGCACATCCTTATCCACCCGCACACTTTCAAATTCCAAAAGCGAGCGATGGGCGCCGATAATATTCAAAAACAGGCTAATTTGCTCCGCACCCTTAATATAAATGATGCTTAAATCCTTGCGGCGAGTAATTTTAGCCGCTACCTGTAAATCATTAAGAATTTTTTGAATAAGCAAACTGCGACGCATATCGCTTAAGGCCAGCTCCAGGTGATAGGAGCTTTCCGGGTTGCTAATATAGCCGGCCGCCATAAAAGCGCCGCGCAAATAGGCTCTTTGGCAACATTCATTATTCAAAAAATATAGGGTATTTGTGATAGTTTCCGCCTGAGGGTTTAGGCCTAATTCGCTGGCTAAATCGGGGGCGATATCTTTGCAAAAAATCTTTAAATAGAATACTTGATTTTTTTTTAGCCTGGCCTTGCGGCGGGTAATTAGCTCGGTTTTAAGTTTTAATTCCTTAGCCAGGGAAAATAATTTGCGGGCACAGCTGGCATGTTCTGTGCGTAAAACGCAGCTAAAATTGTGGTATTCGATATTGGCATTTAAGCTTAAATAGGCCGCTAAAGTGGCCTTTTGACAACAATTTTTTTGGGTTTGGATGCGGGCTAAATCATCCTTTACATCGGCCGAAAAAGTCATATTATCACCTATTAACGCTCGATATCGCGATGGCCAACTATTAGATGGTAACCATCCTTTACCAGGCGTTTTGCTAATTCCTCGCTGATGGCCACCGAGCGATGTTTGCCGCCGGTGCAGCCAATGGCAATCAATAAATGTTTTTTGCCCTCTTTTTTATACTGGGGCAATAAAAAGCGCAATAAATAAAGGTATCGCTGCAAAAATTCTTTGCTTAAGTCCTGCTTAAGCACGTAATCACGCACGGCCTGATCATGGCCGGTTAAAGGTTTTAATTCCGGAATATAATAAGGGTTGGGCAAAAAGCGCACATCGATGGCCAAATCGGCATCTAAGGGCAGGCCATACTTAAAGCCAAAGGAGTATAGGCTAATTTCCGGCAGCAAAGTGCGCCGGTCGGCAAATAAATCATTGATATGGTTAGCTAGCCTTTTGATATCTAAATCGCTGGTATCTAATACGATATCGGCTAAGCCTTTAATTTCCTCCAGCTGTTTGCGCTCGGCAATAATGCCACCACTTAAGCCCAAGCCATCTTTGGCCAAAGGATGACGGCGGCGGCTGGCCTTAAAACGGCTAATCAAAACCGTATCGCCGGCATTCATAAACAGCACCCGATAATTATAGCCGGCTTGTTTAAAATCGGCTAAAACCGCAGTTAAATTGGCTAAATTTTCCATGCTGCGAATATCTACCACCACCGCAATTTTATCCAAATCGGGGTGATGCTCATTCATATTGGCCATAAATTGGCGCAGCAGGCTGGGCGGCAAATTGTCCACGCAAAAATAGCCCATATCCTCCAAAAACTTCATTACCTGGGATTTTCCGGCACCACTCATGCCGGTGATAATCAAAATTTCCCGCTGGGGTTTAAGGCTATTTTCCGGCATAAATTCTCCTTTTTAGGCAAACAAAACAAAACGGTTAAGGGCTTGAGCAAAGCCATCATCGTCACAATCGGCCGCTACAAAATCGGCAATGTCCTGCAAGGGCGGCACGGCATTGCCCATGGCAATTTTTAAGCCGGCCATTTGCAAATGTAACAAATCGTTGTAATTATCGCCCAAAGCCATAGTTGATGCTAAATCTACACCTAAATAGTCGGCCAAAAAGCTTAGAGCCAGGCCTTTATTGGCATCTTTGCTAAGTATTTCGGTATAGTTAAAGCGCGAGCTTGTAATATATAATTCTCGCCCAAATTGCTTCTCTCCTGCTAATAAAGCGTTTTTGGCCATATCTTTATCGCCGCCAAGCAAAATTTTTAGCGGCTGCCCGGGAAAATTAAGCCGCAAATCGCCAACTGCTGTAACCCCAACTTTGGCAATGCGGGCATAAGCGCAGGCAGCGCTGTTGATATGATTAACATAAAGTTGATCATTGGCATAAAAAAATACATTTATTTTAAGCCGATCTGCCCAATCCAAAACGGCTAAAGCCAGCTTTTTATCAATAGTTTTTTGATACAGCGTTTTGCCCTCGATAGTTTTAATTAGCGCACCATGATAGCTAATAATGGGAATATTAATGCCCAGCTTAACGGCATGCGGCAAAATCGAGCGATGCATACGCCCGGTGTTGATTGTAAAGTAAATACCTCTTTTTTGGACAGCTTTAATTGCTTGCAAATTTGCCGCACTAATTTCCAGGCGGCGATTAAGCAAGGTATCGTCAAAATCGCTAGAGATAAGTTTTATCATAAGCCGGGCCTCCATTTTGTTTTACGGGCTAATTGCTTTTGGCTTGGCCGGGGCTATTTTGGCTTCGCCAAAAGCTGCCCCGGTTTTAAGCCAATTTTGCTTAGTTGTCAACTTCTATCAGCAAACTTAATTGCCCGTTAAATGTTGGTGAGCTAAAGATAACTGTTCCGGAATTGCCAGCTTTTGCGGACATAGCTCCACGCATTTGCCGCAATTGATACAATTAGTGGCATCTTGGCCTTTTTCCGTATAAATTACCGAGTATAACCACTTTTGCTCCGGCGCACGGGCAGAATCATTCCAGGCCTTAAATATCCCCGGTATCTCTACCTTAGCCGGGCAGGGTAGGCAATAATTGCAACCGGTACATTCAATATTAATTATCGATTCCCAAGCTAAACGCGCTTTATCATATATGGCTAGCTCATCAGGCTTTAATATATTGCTTTGTGCATGCTCAAAAATGCGCAAGCTATCCATCAATTGCTCCATCGACGAAGAACCGGATAAAATAACCGTTACCTCCGGCTGATTATATAGCCAAATAAAAGATTTTTCGGCATTGGATAGCTGCTCCTGCCAGCCGGCAAAAGCATCCTCCACCACCTGCGGTACATTATTAGCCAGCATGCCGCCATGCAAAGGCTCCATCACCACCACCGGTATGCCTTTGGCCGCCGCAAAATGTAAACCCTTTTCGCCACCTTGATTGTATTTATCATAATAATTATACTGCATCATGATTAAATCCCAATCAAAGCCGCCTACAACCTGCTCGAATAAGGCATTATCACCATGAATAGAGGCCGCTATATAACTAATCTTGCCCTGCTCTTTTAAAGATTGCATAAACTCAATAGCCTTAAACTCCAAGGTTTTATCCCAGTTTTTTTGTGAAAGATTATGTAAAAAATATACGTCAATATGCTCCACTTGCAATTGCTCTAGCTGAATTTGATAAAAATGCTGCAAATCCTCAACCTGCTTAACCGACGACATCGGCAATTTAGTGGCTAAAATTACCTTTTCCCGATAGCCATCCTTAAGCGCTTTGCCCACTACCTGCTCGCTGCCCGGATAAAAATAGGCAGTATCAATATAATTTACCCCATGGTCAATAGCCGCCCGGATTAATTCAATAGCAGCCGGCTCGTCGATTTGCTTATTGCCCTCGGCATCGGTAAAAGATGGCAAACGCATACAACCTAAACCAAAACGCGAAACCTGCTTGCCGCCCAGCTTAAAATCTACATATTGCATAAAAAACCTCCTTATATTAATTATTATTTTAAAAAGAGGCGAAGCAATCAATAATCGCTTCGCCTGGTTTTTTATTACATAACTAAATCATTATACCATTGTACAGCCTGCGTATAATATTCATTAATCTTAGCTGCACCTAACCCATGCTCGCGCCCAAATACACTAACATCATCCCAGTTAGAGTACTCGTAAGCCTCGAAAAAGGCAAGTAAAGGCGAATAGGGGCCATCTTTGCCCAATAAAGAGATGCTTACCGCTTCGGCCACCGGCAACTCAGAAAGCATATCCTCTTTGCTAATCTCTAAGGCGATATGTAGTAAAGAGAGCATGCCGCATAAAAATACTTCGTTAATATCATTACGGGGCCAAATATGTGGCGCCAATAATTCGCCAAAACGCGCCCTTACTAAAGAGATGCGCACCAGCTCTAAGGGCTTATCCTCGGCTACGCCACGTAAGGCTAATAGGCCAATCCACTTCTTTAGGTTGGCTTCGCCCAAATAGGTAAGGCCACGACTAATCGAGGGGATATTACGCAAGCCCACTGCCGCCGAATTAAGTAAACGCAAAAGTTTATAGGATAAAGCCACATCATTTTCGATAATGGCGCTAATCTTATGAAAATCTACATAGGCTGCGCTGCTGGTCATTTGCAAAAGCCGATAATAATTGACCTTTAAGGGGTCGATATCCTTGGTTTTTTTGATAACCGGCTGCTCGGCCGAAAAATAACGGCCGCTGAATAAAGTATAGCCCAAAGCCTTGCCGGCCTCATATTGTTCCATGGAATAAACATTATCCAAAATAAAGCGAATATGCTTATTATTGCCGATTAAGCGCTTTTGCAAATCATCATTCATTTGATTAGGTTTGATATGACAATACTGCACCAGCTTTAATAATTGCGGCACCTGCGCCGTGCTTTTGATATTTTTTAATGATAAACTATAGCCTGCTTGGCGCAATTTTAAATAAAGCTCTAAATCGCTGGCCTTTACATCATCCACAATCTGAATTACAAAAATATCTTTGGGCAAATTCTGCAGCACAGTTGGTGTTAATAATTGCAAAGAAGTATTGATAAAATAAACTTTATCTTTATTCATATCATTAACACCCAGCAAGTCCAGGGAACGATTTAAATTGCCCATTTGGATTTGATTGCTATCTTTGCTATGGGTGCTGCTATTGATATCAAATAATTCATAAGCATGGGTTTGGCCATCTAAATCCAATACCGGCTGCATATTAATATACATATCCTTGTATTTTTTGGCAGCATCATATTGATCTTCAAAAAATACATAGCAATTACGGCCGTTTTCCTTGGCTTTGTATAAGGCAATATCAGCCTTACGCAAAAGCTCGGAGGTTAAAGAACCATGCTTGGGGAACATCGATATGCCCACGCTTAAAGTACAAATAGCATCAAAATCAGGCAGGGAATAATCCTGCATCATGCCGTCGATTAAAGACGAATAATATTGCATAAATTCGTCCTCGGTTTCAAAGCGATTGGGGCTATCGGTAAATACTAAAACAAATTCATCGCCGCCCAAACGGTAAATGCTGTTGGCATATTGGCTATTTGATTTAAAAAATTTGGTTAAATGCTTTAGCATTAAATCGCCGGCCTGATGGCCATGGGTATCATTAACCTCTTTAAAATGGTCCATATCTACCAAAACCATTGCCCCACGGCATTGGCGGGCAGCAATTTGGCGGATAATTTCGTTAAAGTCGGTAACAAATTTTAGGCGATTAGGCACCCCGGTTAATTGATCGTAGTAAGCCAAATGATAATAAGATTGTTCATTATGCCAATCATCGGTAATATCGCGCATATAAAGGGCTATAGCCGGCCTTAAGCCATCCCAAGTAATAGCCATTGATTGAACCGATATAGCTTTTTGCACGGTTTCCTCGCCCTCGGTATCGATGATTATTTTGCCATTACGTCCGGGCAAAAAGTACTCATCTAAGCCGGGTAGGCTATTTTCAAAATCATCAAAACTAGGGCTTGAATTATCCAAGCGTTTAAGTAAAGCATCATTGGCAAAAAGCAGCTCTTTATCTACAGTGCTTATTACCGCAATTTCTTGGTCTGTTTGGCCATTAAGCAAGCTAATTGCCATGTCCAGCCGATGATTATCAGCCATACTATTAAATATCATCTTAATTTCCTAACTGCATTATTAGCTTTATACAGATTTTGTCCAATCAAATTTATCTTCGATTTTACCCCATTGGATAGAGGTAAGCTCATCATAAACCTTTTGGGCTAAAGGCCCAATTTTACCATTATTAATCAGAATTTTTTGGCCATCAATATTTAATTCACCAATTGGCGAAATTACCGCAGCAGTGCCGGTGCCAAAGGCTTCGTCTAGGGTGCCGGCGGTAATGGCTTCTTGCAATTCCTCTAAGGAGATGCGGCGCTCGCTAACGGTTATGCCTTGTGCCCGCAAAATCTGAATTACCGAATCACGGGTAATGCCCGGCAATATCGAGCCGCCAAGCTCGGGCGTAATAACCTGATCGCCTATTTTAAACATTACATTCATGGTGCCAACTTCGTCGATATATTTATGCTCGGCGCCATCCAGCCAAAGCACCTGCGAATAACCGGCCTCCTTAGCCTTGTACTGAGCGGCCAAACCTGCTGCATAATTGCCACCGCATTTGATATGGCCGGTACCGCCTAAAACAGCACGAGAATATTCGTTTTCAACAAAGATTTTAACCGGATTTAAGCCCTCGGGATAATAAGCGCCCACTGGCGATAAAATAATAATAAACATATAACGATTAGAACGGCTAACCCCAAGGTAGGCATCGTTAGCGATAATAAAGGGGCGGATATAAAGCGAGGTATCGGGCAATTGAGGCACCCAATCTTTATCCACAGCCACTAATTCGCTAACGGCTTGCACAAAATCGTCAACCGGCAATTCCGGTATGCAAAGGCGCAGCGAGGATTGATTGATGCGGCGGCCATTAGCTTCGGGCCTAAACAGCAAAGTGCGGCCATCGGCAGCATGATAGGCCTTTAGGCCTTCAAAAACCTCTACTCCATAATGCAAAACACAAGCGGCAGGATCTAATTGCAGCGGAGCATAGGGGATGATGCGGGCATCATGCCAGCCTGTACCCTCGGTATAATCCATAATAAACATATGATCGGTAAAATATTGACCAAAACCTAAATTATTCCAATCGGGCTTGGCCTTTAAATTAGTAGCTAAATTTTTGGTTATTTGCATAATAGCCTCCCTAAAATTATTCAGTCACTTCTATTATATAATATTATAGTCAAAAAGACAAGTTTAGTGCTTAAAAAAAAATAATTTTTTTAAAAAAGCTGATTTTTTTGCTTGAATAGCCATTTAGACCATGTTATGATATAAGTATAGAGGGGGTAAACTATTATGCATTGTGTATTTTGTGGTTTTGACGATTCCAAGGTAATAGATTCCCGCCCGGTAGAAGAAGGGCGCAGCATTAGGCGCAGGCGGGAGTGTTTGGCCTGCACTAAGCGTTTTACTACCTATGAGCGTTTGGAGGAATTGCCGCTTTTTGTGGTTAAAAGCGATAATCGGCGCGAGGTTTTTGATAGCAGCAAAATTTTAACCGGCCTGATTAAAGCCTGCGATAAACGGGCAGTACCATTTGCCGTGCTCGAAAATATGGTTTTTGAAATCGAACGCAATTTGCGCAATAATCTGGAGCGCGAAATTAATTCCAAGCAAATCGGCGAAATGGTGATGCAATATCTAAGAGCTGTAGACCAGGTAGCCTATGTGCGCTTTGCTTCGGTATACCGTAATTTTGAGGATGTTTCGACCTTTATCGAGGAAATTCGCTCCCTGCAACAAGAATTAAAAGATAGCAAAAGCAACGACAAATAAGGACAAAAATAATATCATATTAGCGATAAAACCTAAAATATTATCCTGGTTTAGCGCATATCATTTAAAGACAGCTTGTTTGCTGAACTTAAATAAAGGACTGATGATATGAAAGCTTATCTACAGGATATCGAGCAGGTTTTTAAAGAGCTAAAAACCGATTTAGCAGGCCTTAGTCGCCATGAAGCCAATACGCGCCGCCAATTACATGGTACCAATAGCCTTAAAGAAGCGCCCAAGCCCCATCTTTTAAAGCGGCTTTGGCAGCAGATTAATGATGCAATGGTGCTAATTCTTTTGGCGGCTGCTTTAATTTCGGCCGCCTTTGGCGAATATACCGATACCCTAATTATCATGCTGGTAGTGGTAATTAATGCTATTTTGGGCTTAGTGCAAGAAGGCCGTGCCGAAAAAGCCATCGAGGCCTTGCGTGGCCTTACTGCGCCGCAAGCCCATGTTTTGCGGGAAGGGCAGCTATTTAAAATTGCCGCCAGCGAATTGGTAATCGGCGATATTGTAGAGCTAAATAGCGGCGATGCCGTGCCTGCTGACTTACGCCTAATCGAAAGCCATAATTTGCGCAGCGACGAGGCCTCTTTAAGCGGCGAAAGCCTGCCGATTGATAAAATAAGCAGCCGCTTAAAAAGCGATTATCCGGATATCCCCCTAGGCGACCGCTTTAATATGGCCTATGCCGGCACCAATATTGTTTATGGCAGGGGCAAAGGGGTGGTGGTGGCCATCGGCATGGATACCGAAATTGGCAAAATTGCCGCCTCTTTAAATCAAAATGCTAGCCCCAAAACCCCATTGCAAAAGCGTTTGGGTGAATTGTCGCGCTTTTTATCGATTGCAGTTTTGGCCATTTGCGCTTTTATTTTTGCCTTTAGCTTATGGCAAAATGGCGATTTTAGTGCAACTTCGCTATTAAATACTTTTATGCTGGCCATTAGCCTAGCTGTGGCGGCCATACCGGAAGGCCTGGTAGTGGTGGTTACTATTGCCCTTTCGATAGCAATGGCCAATATGAGCCGCAAAAAAGCAATTATCCGCCAAATGACAGCCGTCGAAACCCTAGGCTGCACCCGCATTATTTGCAGCGATAAAACCGGCACCCTAACCCAAAATAAAATGAATATTGTTCATCAGCAGGGGCATTTGCCCTCTTTAATCAAAATTGCCGCCTTATGTAATGATGCAATTTTAGGTGATAATCAAAATATCAGCGGCGAGCCTACCGAGGTGGCTTTAAGCGAATTTGCTTATCAAAATGGGTTTAACCGCCTGCTAAAACATAAAATGCCCCGTATTGGCGAATTACCCTTTGCCAGCGAGCGCAAAATGATGTCTACCTTGCATAAGCTGGCCGATGGTGGCTATTTGCAATGCAGCAAGGGCGCGCCCGAGGTTTTGCTTAATAAATGTAGCCATTATTATGATCAAGATGGCCAAATTAAGCCTTTAGACGAGCCCATGCGCGGCCAAATTCAAGAGCAAGTGGCCGCTTTAAGCGCCAAAGCCTGGCGGGTTTTGGCGGCGGCCGAGCAAAATTTTGCAAATCCGCAGCAATTCCCGGCCATGCAGATGAATGATTATCGGCTTTGGGAAAAAGATTTGATTTTTTGCGGCCTTTATGCCATGCTCGACCCAATTCGCCCCGAAGCCAAAAAGGCCATTGCCCAGGCTAAAGCGGCCGGCATCGAAACGATTATGATTACCGGCGATCATCAGGCAACAGCGGCGGCCATTGCGCGTCAATTAAATATACTTAGTGATGATAGCCAAATTTTAAGCGGCCGCCAGCTGGATTTAATCAGCGATGAGGAATTGGCCAAAACTATTGGCCGCTATAAAGTTTATGCCCGGGTGCAGCCCGAGCATAAAATGCGTATTGTGGCCGCCTGGCAGCAAAAAGGCTATGTAACAGCCATGACCGGCGATGGCGTAAATGATGCCCCTGCCCTAAAAAAGGCCGATATTGGTGTTGGTATGGGGCTTAGCGGCAGCGATGTTAGTAATTCGGTAGCCGATATGGTGCTGGCTGATGATAATTATGCCACAATTATCCAAGCCATCAGCGAAGGCCGCCGCATTTACGAAAATATTCGTAAGGCCATCCAATTTTTGCTGGCCTCTAATTTAAGCGAGGTGCTGGCCATTTTTGCGGCCACAATTTTGGGGCTAAGATTGTTTTTGCCGATTCATCTATTATGGATAAATTTAATTACCGATTCGCTGCCGGCCATAGCGCTAAGCATGGAGCCTGCCGAAAAAAATATGATGAATTCGCCACCACGCAAGGCGCATAGCAGCATCTTTGCCGATGGCATGGGCTTGCAAATTCTTTGGCAGGGTTTATTCTGCGCTATTTTAACCTTGATGTCTTTTATGATTGGCCTCAGCATTGATAATATCACCGGCACAACCATGGCCTTTATTACCCTGTCGGCGGCCGAGATTTTTCATTCCTGGAATATGCGTTCGCGCCTAAGCAGCGTATTTAGCATGAGCAATAATAATCCTTGGCTATTTGCGGCCATGGCAGTTTCATTGGGGCTTAATTTTGTAATCTTATATACACCTTTACATGCGGCTTTTCAGCTAACGCCTTTGCCGCTTTATCAACTGGCCACCGCCTTATTGCTGGCCATCTTAATCATCCCCTTGGTGGAAATTAATAAGGCTTGGCAGCGTTATCAAAAAAAATAAGCTTGGCTTTTTGTAAAAAATATGCTATAATTAATAGATATGCATTAATAACAAACGGTTATTAAAGGAGATTTTTTATGGCAGATGGCATTGCTTTTAGCATTGGTTCTTTGGATATTATGTGGTATGGGGTTTTGATTGCCCTGGCTTTTGCCGTAGGCGGTTATTTGGCCTTAAGGGAAGTAAAGCGCCAGCATTTAGATACCGATCATTTGATGAATATGCTTTTGATTATTTTGCCGGCGGCAATTATTGGCGCTAGATTATACTATGTGGCCATGAGCTGGGATTATTATAGCCAACACCCCGAGATGATTATTCGCACCTGGGAAGGCGGCATGGCCATTCATGGCGGTATTATTGCCTCGATGATCGGGATTATTATTTATTGCAAAATCAAAAAGCTGGCCATTTACCCTTGGTTTGATTTGATGGCACCCTTTTTGGCTTTAGGCCAGGCCATTGGCCGTTGGGGCAATTTTATCAATCAGGAGGCCTATGGCGCGCCCACCGATTTGCCCTGGGCTATTATGATTGATGGCGTGGGGCATCATCCTACCTTTTTATACGAATCGATTTGGAATGTGCTGGTTTTTATCAGCCTAAAGTGGATGCTAAGCCGTCCGCATCGTATTGGTAGTGTTTTTGCCGGCTATCTTATCTTTTATTCAATCGGCCGCTTTTTTATCGAAATGCTGCGCACCGATAGCCTAATGCTTGGCCCATTTAGGGTTGCCATGCTGGTATCGGGGCTGGGCGTTTTAGTGGGGATTATTATCTTGCAGCGTATTGCCAAAAATCCGCCGGTAGATGTAGCCAAACCGCCGCAAAAAAAGGCTGCGCCTAATAAAAAATCAACCAAAAAGACGAGGTAAAATATGATAAATTCAGATGTCAACTTAAATGGTAATTTAATTACAGTAATTTTGGCGGCAGGCAAAGGCACACGTATGCATAGCGATTTGCCCAAGGTGCTGCATCCAATTTTAAATAAGCCGCTTTTGGGCTATGTTTTGGCTGCTACCGAAGCTTTAAATCCTAAGCAGCAAATAGCTGTAATCGGCCATCAAGCCGAGCAAGTAAAGGCGGCTTTTAGCGATGATGCCTCCTTAAGCTTTGCCCTGCAAGAGCCGCAATTGGGCACCGGCCATGCCCTAATGATGGCCATGCCCGCTATCAAAGATGATAATGCCACCGTAATGGTGCTTTGCGGCGATACGCCTTTAATCCGCCCTCAAACCTTGGCTAATTTAAGGGATATTTTTGCCAAGCAGCAGGCCGAAGCTGCGGTTTTAACGGCCGTTTTGGCCGATAGCTATGGCTATGGCCGCATTGTGCGCGATGAAGCCGGCAATTTAGCCAAAATTGTAGAGCAAAAGGATGCTAACGCTGCCGAGCAGGCAATTAAGGAAGTTAATAGCGGCATTTATTGCTTTAAGGCAGGCTCTTTAAGGCAAGCTTTAGCCGAGCTAAAAAATGATAATGCCCAGCAAGAATACTATTTAACCGATGTTTTGGCTAATTTGCGCACCCTAAATAAAAAGGTAATTGCGGTAATCTGCAATGATAGCGAGGAGATTGGCGGCATCAATGATCGCCTGCAATTGGCCAATGCGGCCAAGATTATCCAAAAGCGCATCAATGAACAATGGCTGCTTAAAGGGGTAACAATTGTTGATAGCGCAGCTACCTATATCGATAGCGATGTAATTATCGGCCAGGATACAATTATCGAGCCGCAAACTTATTTAAAGCAGGGCAGTATTATCGGTAGCCATTGCCATTTGGGCATCGGCACCGAGATTACTAATTCAAAACTAGGGGATAATGTGCATACGCATCATGCTTTAATTGTGGATAGTAAAGTAGGGGATAATTGCCAAATCGGCCCCTTTGCTTATTTAAGGCCGGGCACGGATTTGGCCAATAATGTTAAGGCCGGCCATTTTGTGGAGATTAAAAAGTCGCAGATTGGTTATGGCAGCAAAGTGCCGCATTTGGCCTATATTGGCGATGCAATTTTGGGCGAGCAGGTAAATATAGGCTGCGGCTCGATTACCTGCAATTATGATGGTAAAAATAAGCATCAAACCATAATTGGCGATTATAGTTTTGTGGGCAGCAATACTAATTTTGTGGCACCGGTAAGCGTGGGCAAGCATACGGTAATAGGGGCAGGCTCGACGATTACCCGGGATGTGCCCGATCATGGCCTGGCAATTGCCCGCAGCAAGCAGGTTAATTTGGAAGATAGGGTAAATAAATAGCGATTTTAGGTATTGTTAACAGCATCTAATAAACCGAAATTACCGGCAACAGGCTTGGTAATTTCGGTTTTTTTATTTGGCTAATTCTTGTAATTAAAGCCAAATAAAGCCCGTCTTTTTGAAGATTAATTTGCATATATATTGAAAAGAGGGGTGATATTTTATGTTTAGGGTTTCGGATTTAAGATATAAAGATATAATTAATGCCTTAGATGGCAAGCGTTTGGGCTATGTTAGGGATATAGAATTGGATTTATTAAGTGGCCGCATCAGGGCAATTATTTTGCCCGGAGAAGCCCGCTTTTGGGGCATTTTTACGCGTAATGATGATTTGATTATCCCCTGGGATAGCATAAAACGAATTGGCCTGGATGTGGTTTTGGTAGAAGTAGAGCAATTTGATACTATCAAAAAACGCTCTAAATATCAAAAGGTACAAGAGCCTGCTTTTAATCGCTTAGCAGGCAATGATTTGGCCATAGAATACGACCAAGAAATAGAGGATATTTTACGTGAATAATCTAGTGCTCTATTATACAAAAGCCTAGTTAGTAATGGTTTTTATTGTATACAAAGCGTTAAAAATTATTAATAATTTATTACAAAAAAATACTTGATTTTATTTCGGCTTTATGATACAATATACGCGTATAAAGGTAAGCATTTTAGGAAAGAGAGCCCTAAGATCTTATCGCAACTCGTTGTAAATGTAAATATAAAGGAGGAGTTATATGGACGCTATTAATGCTATTCTTAATTTTCTAAACGGTATTATCTGGTCGGATTTTTATGTTTATTTATTACTTTTCTCCGGCCTCTTCTTCTCGATTAGGACTAAGTTTTGCCAAGTTCGCCTAATTAAGCCGATGATTCAGCTTTTATTTAAAGGCGAAAAGTCCGAGAAGGGTATTTCTTCTTTCCAGGCTCTCTGTACGGCTTTAGCAGGCCGAGTTGGTACCGGTAATATTGCAGGTACTGCAACTGCTATCTTTTACGGCGGCCCCGGTGCTCTCTTTTGGATGTGGATGAGCGCATTTTTAGGCGCAGCATCTGCTTACTTAGAGGCCGCTTTATCGCAAACCTATAAGATCGAAATTGATGGTCAGTATCGTGGGGGACCTTCCTACTATATCCTACGGGGTATGAAAAGCCGCTGGTACGCTATGCTATTTGCGGTTGCCGCACTTTTAGCCTGCGGCGTATTCTTGCCGGGCGTACAATCCAATACCATTGCTAATGCCTTCTATAATTCTTTAGGCGTGCCGCTTATTGCTACCGGTATTGTTTTGGGTATTGTTTTAGCAATCATCATTTTCGGTGGTGTTAAGCGTGTAGCTGCAACTGCCGAGCTAATCGTACCTTTTATGGCTATCATTTATATGATTATGGCATTAATCATCGTAATTGCCAATATCGATCAATTGGGTTCGGTTATTGCCACCGTTTTTGGTTCGGCATTCTCGGCCGATGCCACCTTTGGCGGCTTGATCGGTTTAGCTATCTCTTGGGGTGTTAAGCGTGGCGTATATTCTAATGAAGCAGGCCAAGGTACAGCAGGCCCCGCTTCGGCCGCAGCCGAAGTATCCCATCCTGCTAAGCAGGGTTTAGTACAGGCATTTTCGGTTTATATCGATACTTTATTAGTTTGCTCGGCTACCGGCTTTATGATTTTGATGACCGGCGCTTACAATGTTTTAGGCGCAGCCGGCACAGGCGGCAGCATAGCTAAAGGCGATGGCGCTACTTTCTTATTCGAAGGTGCACCGGAATTAGCAGCAGCAGGCACAGTGGGTCCGGAGTTTACCCAGCAAGCTGTATCCACCTTATTACCTGGTTTTGGTGGCGTTTTCGTAGCTATTTGCTTAGTATTCTTTGCCTTTACCACAATTATGGCTTATTATTATCAAGCCGAAACCAATATTGCTTATATTTTCCGCGGCGGCGATAGCAAAATGCGTAAAACCGTTACTTTTGTTTTAAGATTATTTATGGTTGCCGTAGTAACTATCTTTACCTTAACCTCGGCACCTACTGCTTGGGCAGCCGGTGATGTTGGTGTAGGTTTGATGGGTTGGATTAATATTATTGCGATTTGGATTTTACATAATCGGGGTGTAGCCACCCTAGACGATTTCGAGATGCAGTACAAGGCCGGTAAGGACCCTGTATTTAATCCCGATAGCGTAGGTAAAAAAGGTATGGTCTTTAAAGATTGCGATATTTGGAAGGAAATCAATAAAGATCGTATTTAATGCTAATAAGTTAAAGTTGGCATAAGCCGGCAAATAGGGCTGTCGCAAAAGCTGCGACAGCCCTAAAAGTTTTTTTGGTTCTTTTTTCAAAAAAAGATTAGCCGTCAATTCTTATCAGTATAAATTATACTGTATACTAAAAAAATAAATTTAGTCATCTTTATTTTAACTTGCAATTAAGCGCATTTATGTGTAAAATATAGTTGTATTTTAAAACTCTGCAACTTGAATTGAATATCAAACACCACTATTTTTTTAAATAGTTAGATAATTTAATTCAACTTAGCAGGATTTATTGTATACAAAGCGAAATCTAATTAGGAGGCTATATGAGTAAAGCTGTTTATGCCGGCACTTTTGATCCAATTACCAATGGGCATTTGGATATTTGCCAAAGGGCGGCTAATCTTTTTGACGAAATAATTATTGCCGTAGCCGATGATAATTATAAAAATACCCTATTTTCCACCGAAGAGCGTTGCCAATTGGTGGCCGAGGCCACAGCCGGCATGGCTAATGTGCGGGTGCAGGCTTTTTCCGGCTTATTGGTCGATTTTTGCCAGCGGGTGCAGGCGCCTTCGATTATTCGTGGTTTAAGGGCGGTAAGCGATTTTGAAAAGGAGTTTCAGATGGCCTTGATGAATCGCAGCCTAAATAATCAAATCGACACTGTTTTTTTGATGAGCGGTGGCAAACATTTATTTGTAAGCTCCAGCCTGATAAAAAATGCGGCGATTTTGGGTGGTCATATCGAAGAGCTGGTGCCCGAGCCGGTTTATTTGGCCTTACAAAAAAAATATGCCAAGGAGTAAATAATGACAATTGTAAACGAACAACAAGCAGCCATTAACGAGCATCGTGATTATATAGCGGTAAAGGCCCAAGAAGATGCAGTTACAATTATCGGCCTTACTCGCGGCAAGGATACTCGTCTTAGCCATACCGAAAAGCTGGATAAGGGCGAGGTTATGCTTTTGCAATTTACAGAGCATATCTCGGCGGTAAAAATCAGGGGCAATGCTATCATCTATACCAAGCATGGCCAAATACAAGCAGGTATTGAGTAGTTTAAATATAATAAATTTTGGGGGTAATGCTATGATTGAATTGAAAAAGCCGGTAAAAATTTGCGACACTACTTTTCGTGATGCTCATCAATCGTTATTAGCTACCAGGATGACCACATCCGATATTCTAGCCGTAGCCGAGGCCATGGACGAAGTTGGCTTCCATGCGGTAGAAGTTTGGGGCGGTGCCACCTTTGATAGCTGCATGCGCTTTTTAAACGAAGATCCTTGGGAGCGTTTAAGAGCTATTCGCAAGGCTATGCCCAAAACTAAGTTGCAAATGCTTTTGCGCGGGCAAAATCTGGTGGGTTATCGTCATTATGCCGATGATGTTGTTGATGAGTTTATTAAACGCGCTATTAGCAATGGTATCGATCGCATTCGTATTTTTGATGCCTTAAACGATCCACGCAATTTGCAAAGAGCGATGGAAGCCACCAAAAAAGAGGGCGGCCATGTGCAGGCCGGCATATCGTACACCAATAGCCCGGTACATAATATGGAATATTTTGCCAATATGGCTGTAACCTTGCGCGATATGGGTGCCGATTCGATTTGTATTAAGGATATGGCCGGTATTATTTATCCTTATGGCGCTTATGAATTGGTAAGTGCAATTAAATCCAAGGTAGATTTGCCCATTCAAATGCATTGCCATTATACCTCGGGCATGGGCGCTATGGCCTATTTAAAGGCTATTGAGGCCGGTGCCGATATTATCGATTGCGCCAATTCGGCAGTAGCCCTAGGCTCTTCGCAACCCTGTACGGAAACAATGATTGCCAGCTTCCAGGGTACCGGCGGCGATACCGGTATTGATTTGGAATCATTGGTACCGATTGCTGCTAAATTAAGGGATATCCGTAAAAAGTACGGCGGCTTTGATAATTCCGATCCAAGGGTAGATCCTAATGTATTGCGTTATCAAATTCCGGGCGGGATGATATCCAATTTTATCTCGCAATTAGAGCAAAGCAATGCCTTGCATCGCTTAGATGAAGTTTTGGAAGAAGTACCCAAGGTTCGCAAAGATATGGGTTATCCGCCTTTGGTAACACCATCGAGCCAGATGGTTGGCTCGCAGGCTTTATTGAATGTGCTTAATAATGAGCGCTATAAGATGGCCACTAAGGAAATCCAAAATTATTTTAAAGGCGAATACGGTGCATCGCCTGCCCCGGTAGATCAGGAGATGCGCAAAAAAATTATCGGCGATGCCGAAACTATTACTTGCCGTCCGGCCGATTTAATTCCGCCAATGCTGGAAACTATGCGCCAAGAGATTGGGGCTTGGGTAGAAAGCCCGGAAGATTTGCTGCTATATATTATGTTCCCGCAGGTGGCCAAAAAATTCTTAGAGGATAAGATGGCCGGCAAAACCAGGGTAGAGTATAATATGGTAGGTTCCGATACCGCAGGCAAAGTGCATTATGCCCCGGTATAGGCTGTAGATATTGATTTTAGGGGGCTGTCGCATTGCGAGAGCCCCCTTTTTTGCCAAATTAATGGCTAATGGCCGATAAGCTATCCAAAACATCATTGTCGGGTAATTCCATTTCCAGCACCCAAAATAAAGTTTCTAATTTATCAATTAACGAAAAAATTATTAAGTCTATATTAGGGCTAATATTATTATCATAAAGCATCTTTTCGTCCATGGCCATGGCTAGCTGCTCTTTATATATATCTAATTGATGAATAACCTCTATTTTAGATTTCAAAAAAACACCTCCGCTAATTCTTTCTGATACAGAATATTAAGCTTTTTCCCTTTTGGTGAAACGCTTAATCGGCCAATTAATATTTTTTTTTAAGAAATTCAATTTTTTACTTGCTTATTTGCTCAATATCTGATAAAATAGGACGGTACAGCAAATAATAAAAATTTATTATACAGATAGATTTAAAGGAGGTGCCGAAATGGCAAAATGTGAAGTTTGCGGCAAAACCGCAAAAGCGGGGATGAGTGTTAGCCATTCTCATATTCGTAATAAAAGAAAATGGAAGCCCAACCTACAAACTGTGCGAGCCGTGGTAGGCGGAACCCCTAAGCGGGTTACTGCTTGCACTCGTTGCTTACGCTCCGGTAAAGTTCAAAGAGCCAATTAATTTATGATAAAATGCGCCTTTTTGAGGCGCTTTTTATTTTATTAACCACTATTTGGCTAAATTTGTTTAAAATTAGGGCTTTAATTTTAAGCAAAAATAAAGTATAATATAATAAACTGATTAGATCAAGCAAGTTAGATTAGGCTAATTATATTAGGAGGTTTAAAATGGGTAAAATTATACAAGGCCCTTGCGGTGTTATTGATATTAGCAAAGAGGTTATTGCTAAAATTGCCGGTATTGCTACTATGGAATGTTTTGGCATAGTGGGCATGGTATCGTCGCGGCGGATTAGCGATGGTTTAAGCGAGCTGTTAGGTAAAGAAGCCCTGGCTAAAGGGGTAGAGGTTAATATTGATCAAGATGATATCTTAAGTATTAAGATAAATGTGGTAGTAAGTTATGGCCTAAAAATATCGATTATTGCCAATAATGTAATCGAAAGAGTAAAATATGCCTTAGAAAATACCATTGGCACCGAGGTAGCCGTGGTAGAGGTTAATGTTTTAGGCGTGCGCATTATTGACTAGGAGGCCATAATGACTGTATCTTTAACAAAAATAAATGCCGCCCAATTAAGCGATTTTTTGGCAGGCGGTGCTAATCATTTATATAATAACCGTGAGATGGTAAATGCCTTAAATGTGTTTCCGGTGCCCGATGGTGATACCGGCATTAATATGCATTTAACCGTTAATTCGGCGGTAAAAAATATTGCATCCAAGGAAATCAAGGATATTACAACTTTGATGGCCGATTTTTCGATGGGTTCTTTAATGGGGGCTCGTGGTAATTCCGGTGTAATATTATCGCAGATATTTAGGGGCATTGCGCAAGGTTTAAGCGGCAAAGACGAGATAAGCGGTGCTGATTTAGCGGCGGCTTTTCAAAATGGCTCACGCTTATCATATAAATCGGTGATGAAGCCGGTAGAAGGCACCATTTTAACTGTATTTAAAGATTTTGCAGCAGGCGCCCAAAAAGCGGCGCAAGGCGAAGATGATATTATCAAAATTTTAGAGGCAGCTTTAACCGCCGGCGAAAAATCGCTGCAAAACACCCCTAATTTATTGCCGGTTTTAAAAGATGCCGGGGTAGTTGATGCCGGCGGCAAGGGCATGTTGTTGATTATGGAAGGTGGCTTTAAGGCCTTAAAAGGCGAGTATATTGCCGCCGAGGAACAAGCCGAACCGCTTGAAGTAGTGCAACAAAAAGCCAATATTAAAAAGCAGGATTTGGAATTTGCTTTTTGCACTCAGTTTTTGATTAAAGGCAAAAAAATTCCGCAAGATGCTATACGCCGTTATTTAAGCCATACGCCGCCGGGCGATTCGCTTTTGGTGGTTGGCACCGACGAGGTTGTAAAAATTCATTTTCATAATAATCAGCCTTGGAAGGTTATGGAGTATGCGGCGCAATTTGGCACAATTCATGATATCGAAATTGATAATATGAATGATCAGCAAAACCATAATAGTACGGCCGAATCTTTAAGCAAGCAGGATGTGGATGTGTTAACCGGCGAAAAACCCCAGGAACAGGCCGTAGACTCTATAGCTAAGCCTACTGATGGGGCGGATAATACTTGCCAAACTGCGGTAATTGCTATATGCTCGGGCGAGGGTATGCGCGAGCTTTACGAGAGCATGGGTGCTTATGTAATAGAGGGCGGCCAAACGATGAATCCCAGTGCGGAGGAGCTATTAACAGCAATTAAAAACTGTGGCGGCAAAGAGGTTATAGTGCTGCCTAATAATAGCAATATTATCTTGGCGGCCGAGCAGGCGGTAAAGTTAAGCGATATCCCGGCTTTTGTTGTGCCCAGCAAATTTGTAACACAAGGTATATCATTAATGCTAAATTTTAATCGTGATATTTGCGCTTGTGATATGTTGCCGCATATGTTGGATAGTTTGGAGGCCAGTTTACCTTTAGAGATTACCTATGCGGTGCGCAAGTCGAAGTTTAATGGTTTTAAGATTGAGGCTAATGATATTTTGGGCTTAAATAAAGGTGAGATTGTTACGGTTAAAAAGGATTTACAGGTTGCGGTTGAGGATATTATTGCTAATGCGGTGGCCGAAAATGATGATTTTGGCTTAATCAGTCTTTTTTACGGTAATGATTTGGAGGAGGATAAAGCACAAGCTATAGCTGATGCTTTATCCGAAAAGTACCCCCTTTATGATATTGATTTGCATTTTGGAGGTCAACCATTGTATTATTTCTTGATTTCTTTGGAATAAAGCTGCTATATTAGATTAAAAAGGGGCTGTCGCAATGCGACAACTCCTTTTTTGTTTTGCATCAGCCTTGCTAATAGCTAGCTTTAGATAGAGCACGTCATTTTTACTTGTTTCCTCTTTTCGACATTTATTTACCTTTGAATAATTGAAAGTAAGAAGGTCAAAAGAGTAAATCCATTCTTTTTTTATAAAAAGAATCAAAAAAACTTTTAAGTTTTTAGATGGAAAATTTTATTTAGGCTATTTTTTTTATAGTTGTTTATAATAATTGTGAGCGACAATACTTTTTTAGGAGGTTTTTTATGAACTGCTTTAACAAACGCTTAACTTTTATTATAGTTTTAACTGCAGCTTTAGCCCTAAGCACCGCCTGCTCTGCCGAAGACCAAGCACGCAGCAATAGCCTTAAACAAGGTACCCATGTTATCGAAGGCTATATTGTAGCCTATGATGACCAAAATCTGCAAATAAAAGAAACAGAGTTGATTACTAAATACGATACCTCGCGTATCACCGAATTAAGCCTCGATACCGAACAAGATTTTAATCAAGGTTACTATCTTAATGATTTGCAAACCAATGGCTATATCAGCCTGCCTGTAGCCGCCAATATCAAAGTGATGTTTAAAGAAGATGATAATAATCAAATCGCCACCAATAATAATGGCTTTGGTACAAATGTAAGCATCGATAATAATCTTTATGGCCTAAATATGCCGGCTAGCCTTGGCAACGAGGCTCGCCATATAGGCCATAGCCTAGGCGGAGCAATAGAAGGCAAGGTAGGTAGCAAAAACTTGCTGGACGAACGCTTTAATAATGGCATCGATAATAGCGGCAATACCCCATATTTTATTACAGTAGATAATGGTAAAATCGTAGCAATTGAAGAAATTGCCGCCTATCATAACTTTAATGGCGAAGCAGCCGATTTTAGCAAAACTATTAAAAATGATCTGGATTTAAATAGCGGCAATCATCAAGTAATTCGCTAACTTTAGTAATTGATCATGATTTGGGTTCGGGTTTGTCAAAATTATATAATCCGAGCCCACCTCTGTTAAAGCCCGGCTGCTGCTTGTAGCAACCTTAAATTAGCTAATTTAAAGCACGCTATGAGCATCAATATCAATACTTAAGCGCATTTTGGCCAGCAGCTTAGCCTCATCCTTTTGCCATATGCTGATAGCTTGATTTAATTGCGGCCTTAAGCAGGCTAAATCAGGGCTTTTTAGCATAATTTGCCAGCGCCATTGATCCTTAATCTTGGCAATCGGTGCCGGCGCCGGGCCGCAAATTTGCTGATCTTGCCCTAAATTTTCATCCAAATAAAATTTAAGGCGCTTAATTGCCGTAAAAACCTGCTGATGATCATTGCCCAATAAAAGCAGGCGCACAATATGGGCAAAAGGTGGATAAAAATGATTTTGCCTTTGCCCAATTTCCTCTTGATAGAATTGACCATAATCACGTTTAGCTGCACTTATGATGGCCAAGGCTTGGGGATTATAAGTTTGGATAATTGCCTGGCCTTGCTTATTACGGCGGCCGGCACGACCGCATAATTGATTAAGTAGCTGAAAAGTACGCTCATTTGCACGCCAATCGGGCAGATTAAGTAGGCTATCGGCGGCCAAAGCAATCGCCAGGCTAACCTTGGCAAAATCCAGGCCTTTGGCTACCATCTGGGTGCCCACCAAAATATCGGCCTCGCCCTCGCGCATGGCCTGGTAAATCTTATTATGAGCACCTTTTTGGGCGGTAGTATCGCTATCCAAGCGCAAAATTTTTGCACGGGGGAAGTATTCGTTTAGCTGGGCTTCTATTTTTTGAGTGCCTTGGCCAAAGCTACGAATATGCTGGCTGCCGCAAACCGGGCAAAGCTGAGGCGGCTTTTGTTGGCGGCCACAATAATGGCATTTTAGGATACCGCCACCACTTAAATGATAGCTCATCGCCACCTGGCAATGCGGGCAAATAATAGCCTCGCCGCAGTTGCGGCAGGAAAAAAACTGATAATAACCACGCCTATTCAAAAAGATAATGGCCTGCTCGCCGGCGCTAAGCGTTTGCTCGATTGCTGTTTTGGCCAATTGGCTAAATAGGGAGCGATTGCCCTCCCGAAGCTCTTTGCGCATATCAACAATAGCCACTTTAGCAGGCAAGCTATTATGATATTGCTGATTGATATAGCTAAAAGCATAGGCCTTGGTTTGCACCTTAAAATAGGTTTCCACAGCCGGGGTGGCGCTGCCAAAAATCAAATGAGCCTGCGATTGGCGGCTGCGCTCTAAGGCAATAGTTTTAGCTTCGAAGCGGGGATGATGCTCTTGCTTATAGGCTGCTTCATGCTCCTCGTCGATGATAATTAGCCCCAAATTGGGCGCCGGTGCAAAAATTGCACTGCGCGCACCCACCACAACCTCCACCTTATTTTCGGCAATATCTTGCCAGATAGCTCGCCTTTGGCCGGCATTAAGACCACTATGCAGAATTTCGATGCGATAGGGCAAGCGATGGCGCAGCATGGCCAGCATTTGGCCGGCCAAGGCAATTTCCGGCACTAAAACAATGGATTGCTTATTTTTAGCGCAAATATCGGCAATTAGGCGCAAATAAATCTCGGTTTTGCCGCTGCCGGTGATGCCAAATAATAAATAGGGGCGATTTTGGCCGCCCCATTCGGCCTTGATAGCCTGATAAGCCTTGTTTTGCGCCTGATTAAGGTCGCTGGGCTCAATTTGCTGCTCTAAATTGCCGCCCAAATCAATGCGCTGCTGCTCTTTTTTGATAGCCCCGTTTTTGACAAGATTATTAAGCATATCCCTGCTAAAGCCCTCTTTGAGTATGGCTGTTTGCTCCAGGCCGGGATTATCTTTGATCAGGGCATATAAGCCACTTTGCTTGGCGGTAAGTTTAGGTATTTCGGCGGTATCCGTTGCAATTGTATAGACATTTTGGAATAAATAGGCAGGTAAAGTGCCGGATAAATGGAGGCCGGCAGGCAGCATGGCCTGCATGGCGCTAACCCAAGGGCATAAATAATAATCAGCCATAAAGCGCGATAATTGCAATAAATCAGCGCCTAATAGTGGTGCTTCGGCGCAAATTTCTTTAACATAGCGCAAGGTTTTGCCAAGGGGTGCTTCGCTGCTAAAGGCCACGATTATCGCCTCAACAGTTTGGCGCTGAAAAGGCACTTTAACTAATTGGCCAATTTTGGCTTTAGCGGCCAATTCTTCGCTTAAGCGATAGGTAAATACATGATCAATCGCCTGCGCTTTTCGATTTATAATAACATCCACTAATTGCGACATATTTTTTCACCTAGTTGAGGCCAAATTCTCCGTGCATTTAGATGGAGGATTTGCTCTTTAATATGCTCGCTTAAGGGTAATTGTTTAAAGTGATTAGCCGTAAGCTTAGGGCTATGCCAAGGGCAATCGCTGCCGAATAAAAAGCGCTCGCTGCCATGGGCTAAAATCATTTCCGTAATTTGGGCATCGCTTAAAAAATGCAGCGCAAAAGAGATATCAAAATAAATATTTTGATGCCATAAATGCTGCTTTACCTGCTCATATTCTTTTAAACCACCCATATGGGCGGCAATTAAAACCAAATTATCCAAATCGGCCAACTGCTTTAGTAAATTAGCGGTTTTAATAGGCGGCGCATACATTGGCGGCGGCAAGCCCGGATCATAACCGGCATGAAAAATTACCGGCAAATTAAGGCTGGCAGCTTTTTTGATAATGGCGCTATAGGCCGGGTTATCAATATAAGTTAATTGGTATTGAGGATGAATTTTAATGCCAATTAAACCTAACTTTTTGATACGCTCAATTTCCTGCAAGGCATCGTCGGCTGCCGGATGCACCGAGCCAAAGGCCAGCACCTGCTGATCTTGACAGGCCGCCGCAAAATCATTAACCGCTTTTTGCTGCTGCGGATTGGTAGCCACCGGCAAAACAATAAATTTTTCAATATCCCAGGCCTGCATTTTAAGCTTGGTATCGGCTAAATTGCCCAGGGTATGGGGCTTAAAACCGCTGCGCTTGCTAAGCATATCCAAAGTAGCAGCGGCAATTTTATCGGGAAAAAGATGAGTATGGCAATCAATCATAGTTGCTCCTTATAATTGCAAACTAAAGGTAAAATAGCTGTTTAGCTTGGTTAAAGGCGAATAGTTTAAGTAAACTATTCGCCCAGTAGACGGTCAAACATAATAGAGGCCGCGCTACGCACCGAAAGATGATTATAATCGGTAGGCCCATAAATCGGGCGCAGGCGATAATCGGCTTCGGCCATAATTTCGGGTGCTAAGCCCCAGCCTGTGCCTAAAAGCAGCAAATAATTGCCGCCTTGCTTGGCCATTAAGCTGCGCATATCCTGATAAGCAATGCTGCCTTTACCATCTAGGGCGCTGCTGGCAATAATATGGGGCTTGGTTTGATACTGCGCCTCGATATCATTTAGCACATCGGCCAAATAAGGCATAATCGCCACCCGATCTAAGGCCTGCTTACGGGCAGGATTATACTTAGCACCAAAGCCGCTTTGCCAATGATTAATCAAATTATCGATTAGCCCTTTTTGCGATTCGATGGGCTGCACCAGATAATATTTTTCCAGACCAAAAGTGGCTGCTGCTCGGGCGATATCATGCAAATCCAAATTAGTTAAAGAGGTATTGATTATTTGCTGCTTTTTATTTAAAACAGGATAATGAACCAGCGCCACAAATAAATTAAAAGGCCTGCTTTCGCTGCTTTTTAGCTGGTTTAGATATTGATAATCGTCGGCGGTAAGGGGCGCTTTGGCCAGCAAATCGGGGCGATTTTGATAGGTACGCTTAAGCGATTGCTCGCGCCGCCATTTGCTAATAGCAGCATGATCGCCGCTTTGCAAAACCGCAGGTACCTCCATGCCCCTAAAAATCGGCGGCCGCGTATAATGGGGATACTCCAATAAACCATCGCTAAAAGATTCTTCGATAGTAGCTTCTTCATGCCCCAAAACGCCGGGAATTAGGCGGCCAATACTATCGGCAATGGCTAAAGCCGCCATTTCGCCGCCGGTTAGAATAAAATCGCCCAGGGAAACGGTAGTAGCCGCGCTAAGCTCGCTAACCCTTTGATCGATGCCCTCATAATGGCCACATATAATAATAATATGGTCTTTTTGGGACAACTCTTTAGCCATGGCTTGCCGATAGGGCTTGCCATGGGGGGCGGTAATTATTACTTGCGCTTGGGGGTAGCCTGCAATATCTTCTAAGGCGGCCATAATTGGCTCGGGCTTCATTACCATGCCTGCCCCGCCGCCATAAAGGCGATCGTCGGCGGTATGATGCTTATCAAAGCTATAATCCCTAATATCGATGATATTAATTTCCAGCAGGCCTTTAGCTTGGGCTTTACCAATCATGCTTTGCTCAAGGGGGCTAAACATGGCCGGAAAAAGGGTTAAAATATCTATTCTCATAGGCCCTCCGGCAAAATTACTTGCATAGTTTTTTGCTCTAAATCTATTTTTTGCACCAGCTTTTTTAAAGCCGGCAGCCAAATTTCCTGTTCGTCGGCAGTTTTTATTATATAGATATCATTAGCCGGGCGGGTTAAAACCTCGGATATTTGCCCGATTAATTCGTTGTTTTCGTACACGTTTAAACCGATTAATTGATAATGATAATACTCGCCCTCCGGCAGGGCATTATCTTGGCGAATGCCATATAGATAAAGGCCGCTTAATTTGGCGGCTTGCTCGGGGCTATCGATATTGGCCAATTTTAGCAAAATGCGCCCCTTATGCAGGCTGGCCTTAATAATTGTATATTCCTGCTCGGGCTGGTTGGGGGCTAAAGTATATAGTTTTTGGCCACTTAAAAAGCGCTGGGGATTATCGCTTAAACATTCCACCTTTAACAGGCCGGCCACCCCATGCACGCCATGAATTAGGCCGCAGATAATTTTTTCGTCCATGATAACCTCTTTAATTTAAAAAAATTGGGCGAACACAGCGGTTCGCCCTAATAATTAGCCTTACCGGCACAAAATTAATCTATTTCCAGATTGCATTTTTTGCCTTGCTTGGCGGCGGCTGATTTTAAAACCACCCGCATGGCTTTGGCAATGCGGCCTTGTTTGCCGATTACTTTACCCATATCCTCGGCTGCAACTTGCAAATGCAAATCGATACCGTCTTCGCCTTCGCTTTCGGTAACATTTACGGCAGCCTGATCATTGACTAAGGATTTAGCCATATGCTCTACTAATTCTTTCATGGGCAGCCTCCTTATTTAATACCGGCTTTTTTGAATAAAGACTTAACGGTATCCGAAATCTCGGCACCTTCGCCCAACCATTTTTGAGCTTTATCGGCATTAATATTGATAATGGCCGGGTTTTTGGTTGGATCATAATAACCGATTTCCTCAATAAAGCGGCCATCACGAGGATAGCGCGAATCGGCAACTACTACTCTGTAAAAAGGGGCTTTTTTGGCACCCATTCTCTTTAAGCGAATTTTTGTAGACATTGTTTCACCTCCTTAATAGAATATCCTTAATATATTAAATATTTAAAACGGTAGTTGAGGCATTTTGCCAAGCTTGCCTTTGCCTTTGCCCGTTTTCATATTATTAAGCTGTTTCATCATTTTTTGCATTTGCTCAAACTGCTTAAGCAGGCGGTTTACATCCTGCACCTGGCGGCCGCAGCCGGCGGCAATCCGCTTTTTGCGGCTGCCATTGATTAGCGAGGGGTTTTCCCGCTCGGCTTCGGTCATCGATTGGATAATCGATTCTACCACTACAAATTGCTTTTCGTCCAATTCGATATTCTTCATTTGCTTGCCTAGGCCGGGTATCATCGAGAGCATTTCCTTCATATCGCCCATTTGGCGCATTTGCCCCATTTGTTCGATAAAATCGTTGAAGGTAAAGCGATTTTGGCGCATTTTTTCTTCCATTTCCAGCATTTTTTGCTGGTCGAAAGAGGCCTGGGCTTTTTCGATTAGGGTTAAAACATCGCCCATGCCCAAAATGCGCGAAGCCATGCGATCCGGATAAAAAGGCTCAAGCGCTGCTAGTTTTTCGCCGGTACCGGTGAATTTAATCGGGCAGCCGGTTATGGTTTTTACCGATAAAGCCGCACCGCCGCGGGTATCGCCATCTAATTTGGTAAGCACAATGCCGCTAACCGCCAATTGCTCATGGAAGGCTTTGGCCACATTTACCGCATCTTGACCCTGCATAGCATCGATAACCAGCAAAATTTCGGTGGGATCTACCGCCTCGCGGATGGCGCGTACCTCGGCCATTAATTCCTCATTGATATGCAGGCGGCCGGCGGTATCGACGATTAAATAATCATTGCCATGGCTGCGAGCATGCTCTAGCGCCTGGCGGGCAATTTCCACCGGGCTGATATCGCTGCCTAAGGCAAAAACCGGGATATCGGTTTGCTCGCCTAAGATTTTTAGCTGCTCGATAGCGGCCGGACGATAAATATCGGCCGCCGCCAAAAGTGGCCGCTTACCCTGACCTTTTAGATGCAGGGCAATTTTGCCGCTACTGGTAGTTTTACCCGATCCTTGCAAGCCTACCATTAAAATAACGGTGGGCATTTTGGGCGATACATTAAGCTTAGCATGTTCCGGCCCCATTAATTCGGTTAATTGCTCATGCACAATTTTAACCACTTGTTGGCCGGGGGTTAGGCTTTGGAATATATCGCTGCCAATGGCCTTTTCTTTAACTGTGGCCACAAAATCTTTAGCCACTTTATAGCTAACATCGGCTTCTAACAAGGCTAGGCGCACTTCGCGCATGGCATTATTAACATCGGCTTCGCTTAATTTGCCTTTGCCCTTTAGGCGGGCAAAAATATCTTGTAATTTATCGCTTAAAGCCATAATTATTCACCTATTTCTGTACATAATTGCCATAGTTTTTGATTGTTTTTTTGATCTAAGCCGGCCTTAATTAGGCAGGTTTCGATTTGCGCCTTTAAATCTTGGCGCTTGCGATATTGAGCCAACAATTGCAGTTTTTGCTCATAATCGCTTAAGAGGGCGGTGGTTCTTTTAAGCAAATCAAAGGCGGCCTGACGGCTGCAATTACATTGCTCGCCAAGTTCGATTAGGGATAAATCATCTTCGTAAAACAGCTTTAAAGCCCGCTTTTGCTTGGCGGTAAGCAAGCTATCATAAAAATCTTTTAGCATTACCATATCCGCTCTTTTTTCGATTAAAAAATCATTCATTCAAATCACCTTTTGTATTATACTCAATTTTAAGAGCTTTGTCAAGTATTTTTACTTTACGAAGCTTTAAAAATAAAAAAAATTTTTTGGATATTTACTTTGCACTTTTGATACATATAGGGTATAATAAATATAGCAATAAAATTAGCAAAAAGGGGAAAGCTTATGCGCCTATTATTAATTAATGATTTAGCCGTAGATGGTGCTGATATTTTATCATTAATTGGCGATAAGCTATTTAGCAGCATCGATATTATTGATGATTTAGCTAAAGCGCGCATTTTGCTTAGCGAACAGGCGGCCGATTATTGGGCGCTAATTATAATTAATAGCCATGATGTCAATCAATCTATTTATCAATTAGGTGAGCATTTAATTACACAAACTTATGGATCGATAATAATTATTTGCCCTAAAGCGGAATATTCTAAAATGGCAGCTAAGCTAATTAAGCAAGGCATCATGCTTTTGGCCAAGCCTTTAAGCAGGTCTTTGTTTATTCAAAGCTTGCATATAGGTTTGGCCAATCATCAACGTATTCTTGGTTTGCTGGCCGAAAAGCAGCATTTGCAAAAGAGGATTAAGGATATCAAATCGGTAGAGAAGGCTAAATATGTGCTAATGGCTTATCTACATATGACGGAGCCGGCTGCCCATGCCTTTATCGAGCGGCAGGCGATGAATATGCGGATTAGCAAAAGAGAGGTAGCCGAGGGGATAATTCGTACTTATTTAAATTAATATATAAGGAGGCAGTAAAATGGCAAATTTTTTGGAGGCTTTAAGCGCTAAACAACCTTTATTATTTGATGGTGGCATAGGCAGTATGCTTACAACCCAGGGCTTAAACAGTGGTGATAAGGATAGCAATTTACTTTTCCCGATAGAGGTGCAGCAAATTCAGCGTGATTATGTGGCGGCCGGTTGCGATTGCTTAACTACCAATTCTTTTCCGCTTAATGCGATTTATTGTGCTAAGCATAATCGTTTGGATACTATGAATGATGCCTTAAAGGCATCTATCGAAAACGCACTTACTGCTGCTGATGGCAAGGCATTTGTAATTGGAGATATTGGCCCGGGCGGCGATTTGCTTAAGCCTTTTGGTTTAGGCGATCCTAATGCCTATTATGAGGCATTTTGCGAGCAGGCTGAATTTTTTACCAAATATCAGGTTGATGCAATATTATTGGAAACGGTTTTTCAGTGGGGCGAGATGGAGCTGATGATTAAGGCTTGCAAGGAAGCAGCCCCTAATTTACCGATAATCAGCAGCATGACTTTTACCACGGCCGAAAATGGTGGCCGTACTTTGATGGGCGATAAGGCATCTGATTTTGCTACTAAAGCTGCAGAGCTTGGTGTTGCGGCTATTGGTGGCAATTGTGGTGATTTAACGATTTTGCAATGGGCGCAGATAATCGGCGAGTTTTCGGTTGCCGGTTTACCGGTACTGGTGCAGCCGAATGCCGGTTTACCGCAAATGGATGCTAAAACAAAAGAGGTAACTTATAATTTAAGCCCGGCCGATTTTGCTAAAGACATGTTGGAGTGTTATAAAGCAGGAGCAACAATTTTAGGTGGTTGCTGTGGCACTACACCGAAGCATTTAGAGGCATTGGCTAAGGTATTAGGCCGCTAGTAAAAAGCATTAGAAGTTAAAAATAAAGGGGCTATTGCAAAATTAAATTGCAATAGCCCCTGTTTTGTTTATGCCAAACCTAAATAATTCGAACCAAACTAAAATATCCTAGAAGGCTAGCGAGCGAAGACAAAACAAGATATCAAAAGCAACTAGCGATTAGAACAACTTATTAAACTAGCTGCAGAAAAACCTTTCAACCCACGAAGCACAACCCAAACAAACTATCCGCCGATAAATTGAAGAAACCCACAACCCAGCTAACAAAAAAGCAGCAAAAAACCACAACCGAACTGGGTTCGGATTAGGTTTTGCTTAAGCAAAACCTAATCCGCCTCAAATTCATATTGTCCATGCTTGCATAAATGGCGATAACTTTTAGGCGATACCCCAACCTCTTGCTTAAATTTGCGAGAAAAATAATTACTATCATCAAAGCCCACGTTTTGAGCAATTTCCGATATATTTAAATCCGACATCTTAAGCAAATAACAAGCATGCTTCATCCTTAAGGTGGTTATATACTGCAGCGGCGAACAACCATACTGCTCGCTAAAAATATGACGCAACTGACGCTCGGTAATGCCGGCAATAGCGATTAGTTCGGCAATAGTAATCGGCTGCTGATAATTTTCGTCTAAATAAGAAATTATCTTAAATAAACGCTCGCCGGTTTTATTAATCTTATTATCGGTCTCGTATTGGCGGGTAAAAAATACAATCAAAATCATAAAATAGGCCTGTACCAAATTTTGGCTGCCCGGCTTAATATCAATAACCTCGTCTAGCAGCATCTTTAATATATGATTTACATAAAGCATACCCTTATAATCCAGGTTTAAAATATTGCTGGATTTATGATTAAAGGCCGAAGATGTTTGCAAAACAAATAATAGCTGAAAGCCACGATGATCCTTAAGGCTACCGGCCTCATGCAGCAAATCGTCCAGATAAAAAAGAATATTGGTAGTTTCCAATTCTTGGGGATCTTTAAGATAATGAGGCGTATAGCTGCTGATTACATAAACGCTACCGGGGTTAATCTCATGCGCATGATCATTGATTACTAATTTAGCCGTGCCGGCTGTGCAAATGCTTAATTGATGAAAATCATGGATATGTAATTTATCCTTAATAGCCTCGGTAGGCATCGATTTTTCAATACAAAAGGGTATACAATTTAAACTGATATTCTTTTTTAATTCTTTGTCAATTAAAGTATAGGATACCATAGTATACTCCTTGTAATTTTATTCATTAATATGTAATAAATATATTATACAGTTTTATGCTATTATTTGTCAATAGCTAATTAATGCCAGGGCAGAGCTATAAAGTCCTTTTATTTAGCTCGCTTAGGCTGATGATGATTAGCCGAAGATAAAGCGGTGCGCTTAGTAACCATAACTTGCTCGCTATAGCAGGCAAAAAGCTCGTCCATATCCCTAGCCGGCAATTTTTTGCCAATAAAGCTGGCCAAAGGGGTGATAATTAAGCTGCCCACAATAGCAATTGCCCCGGCATTAATCGGCGAAGCAATAAAACCAAAAAGCAAATTGCTTACCGTAAAACCAACCCCCCAGACAAAACTAAGCCAAATAGAGGCCTTAGTTAGGCGGCGCAAATATAGGCTATAAAGGAATGGCCCCAGAAAAGACCCTGCTAAAGCCCCCCAAGATATGCCCATTAATTGCGCAATAAATATCGGCGGATTAATGGCTAATATTACCGATAAAGCAATAAAAAATACAATTAGGATACGCAAACAGCGCATTTGCGCCTTTTCGCCCATATCCTTGATAATATTGCCGCGCAAAAAATCAAGGGTTAAAGTAGAGGCCGAAGTTAAAACCAAAGAAGCCAAGGTAGACATCGATGCCGATAAAACCAAGACAATAACTACACCAATTACAATATCCGGCAAGGTGGACAAAATATGGGGCATTATCGCATCAAACATAATACTGCCATCGGCACTGTAAATAGCTTCATTATCAAATAAGCGGGCAAATGATCCCAGAAAATAGCAGCCACCGGCTACAACCAATGCAAAAATAGTAGAAATTATAGTACCGCTTTTAATAGCTTTTTCGTTTTTAATTGCATAAAACTTATGTATCATCTGGGGCATTCCCCATGTACCTAAAGATGTAAGAATAATTACACCAAGCAAATTAGCAGGATCGGGCCCAAAAAAGGAGGTAAAAGCGCCCGGTTGCCCTAAAGTTGCCGGGATATCACTATTAAACTGCGCTAAAGAATTAATCGCCTCACTAAAACCGCCCAGGCCGCTTAGGGTAGCATAAATTACAAGCACTATGCCCACCAGCATAATCAAGCCCTGTACAAAATCGGTAATTGCAGTGGCCATATAGCCGCCCAAAATTAAATAAACGCAGGTAAATGCTGCCATAATTATTACAAATACCATATAAGGTACATCAAAAGCCATTGCAAAAAGCCTTGATAAGCCATTATAAATCGAAGCCGTATAAGGAATTAAAAAGATAAAAATTATCATCGACGAAGCTGTTTTTAAGGATTTGCTCTGAAACCGCTTGCCAAAAAATTCGGGCATAGTTGAGGCCTGCAAATGCTGAGTCATAATCCTGGTGGGGCGGCCTAAAATGCTCCAGGCAAGTAGGGCGCCGATTAAGGCATTGCCAAGGCCAATCCAAGTGGCCGAAATACCGTATTTCCAGCCAAATTGGCCGGCATAACCCACAAAAGCCACCGCCGAAAAATAAGAAGTACCATAAGCAAAAGCGCTGAGCCAAGGGCCTATGCTGCGCCCGCCTAATACAAAACTATCAACATTTAAGGCGCTTTTATGCGCCCGCATACCAATAATTAACAACATCGCAAAAAACACAATCAACATAGCAACTTTAATCAACATACTACCACTCCTAATTTAGATAATTCTAAATTAAACACAAAAAAACAGGCTTATAAACAAAGCCCGGCAGATATCAAAGCTGATATGCTACCGTATTACCGTTCTACATTGTTTTTAATTTGAGGCAAAACTTAGATTTCGGCCACTCGCGGGCCGCCATACTACAAAACTACAAAACTAAGTTTAGCAAAAAAAAAGCACTTTGTCAAGCAAAAATTTACAGATAACAAATTTTAACAAATAATTGTTATTTGCGCTAATATATGATAAAATATATATAGCCAAAATATACAATACGAGGTATTCTATATGCATCATCCTAAGCTAAAAATAATGGTGTTTATGCTGGGTTTTTTGATTATAACTAATATTTGTCAGCCTAAAGCGGCTTTAGCCAATACTTTTAGTGATGTAAATGCTAATGATTGGTATTATCAAGCGGTTATGGATATTTATGATCAAGGCCTAATGCTGGGCATTGCCGAGCAGGAATTTGGCCCGCAACAATCGATGACCCGCGCCATGCTGGTTACCGTTTTGCATCGCTTAGAGGGCGAGCCTATCCCCGAGCAAAATTCCGAGCAATTTACCGATATCAACCCCGATAGCTGGTATATGCCGGCAGTTAGCTGGGCAAATAATCATAATATTGTAGATGGCGTGGGCGATGGCTTATTTGCCCCTCATAATCCACTTAGCCGCGAGCAATTGGCTATTATTTTGCTGCGTTATGCCGGCTATTGTGGCAAAGATACCGCTTTTGATTTAAACGATTTATATCAATTTAAAGATGCCGACCAAGTTGCGGATTGGTCGCAAAACGCTTTGGCCTGGGCGGTTACCAATGAAATTTTATTGACCGATGCCCAAAATAAGCTTAATCCCAAAAGCATGGCCAGCCGTGCCGAAATTGCCGTAGGCCTTAGTAATTTTTTGGATTAGATGCGGCAAAAATCATTGCATTTTCGGCCTAAAAAATGTACAATAATATTATATATTAATTTAATTATATAGGAGGATAAAAAATGTATCAATTGTTATTAAAAAATGCGGAATTTTTTGCCGAGGGGCGTTTTAATCAGGGCGATATTTATGTAAAAGATGGTAAAATTGCGATGATAACCCTTAGCGATACCCCTCAAATGCCCGCAGCTAAAACTATTGATTGCCAAGGCTTAAAGGTATTGCCGGGCATTATCGATGCCCATGTGCATGTGCGCGAGCCCGGGGTAGAGCATCGCGAGGATTTTTATACCGGCACCCAGGCCGCCGCTGCCGGTGGTGTAACCACTTTTTGCGAAATGCCGCTGGCTGTACCGCCGCCCTATTCGGCCGAGGTTTTGGCTAACAGGGTGCGTCTAGCCGAGGAAAAATGCCTGGTAGACTTTGCTATGTACGGTGCTGCCGGCTTCGAAAATCGCCATAATCTGCAAGAGGTTATCGATGGTGGGGTTATCGCCTTTAAAACCTTTTTGCATCCCGCCCCCGAGGGTAGGGAAAAAGAATTTAAGGGTTTAACCGTCGAGGATGATGGCCAACTTTTCTTGATGTTGCAAGAGGCCGCCAAAACCGATTGCCGTTATTTTTTCCATGCCGAGAATGCTAAATTAATCAAGCAGCTCGAAAATTACCTGCATGAGCAGGGCGTAAAGGATAATAGCTTCCATTATCTATCGCGAGCCAATGTGGCCGAAACCACCAGCGTGGCCACGATTATCGAGTTTGCGCGGGTAACCGGCTGCAAGGTGGGCATTGCCCATATTTCGGCACCGGAGGCTTGCGCCTTAGTAAAGCAAGCCCAGGCCGAAGGTGTGGATATCGAGGCCGAAACCTGCTTCCACTATTTAAGCTATGATCATAGCGATATCGACAAGCATGGCCCTTATGCCAAATGTAATCCGCCGGTGCGCAGCGCCGAGGATAAAGAGCTGCTCTGGGAGTATTTGCTGGATGGCACAATCTCGCTGGTTAGCTCCGATCATGCCCCTTTTAGCCCTGATGAAAAAAGTATTGGCCTAACCGAGGGCATTTGGAAGGCCTATTCCGGCATGCCTTCGATCGAGATGCTAGCGCCTTTTATGCTTAATCATGTGGCTAATGGCCGTTTAAGTTTAGAGCAATTCTGCTATTATTTATCGGAGAATGTGGCTCGTTTACATGGTCTTTTCCCCCAAAAGGGCTTAATTAGCTTAGGCAGCGATGCCGATTTTACCATTGTAGATATGGAAAAAAGCTATAAAATCGAATTAGAAAAGATGCATACCAAATCCAAGGCCGTTAATTTGCTATTTGATCAAGTGCCAATTAAAGGCCAGGTAAAGTATACGATTGTTCGTGGTAGAGCCGTTATGGAAAATGGCCTGGTAGATTTAGAAGCCAAAGGGCATGGCCAATATATTCGCCCGCAAAGATAATGAAAAAGGCTTTGATTTTTTTAGGCGGGGACAAGGTAGCAGGCCTTGCGCTAAAATCCTTAACCCGCCTTTTAGCCGAAGATGTACTGCTGATAGCCGCCGATAGCGGAGCCGAGCATTTGCTTATGCTAAATCGCTATCCCGATTTTTTAATCGGCGATTGCGATTCGATAGCGCCGGAGGCCTTGGATACTTGCTTAAGCCAAGGCACGCAGCTTTTTCGCCTGCCCACCGCCAAAGATATGACCGATGGCGAGGCCGCTTTGGCTTTGGCCATTGAGCATAATGCCCAAGATTTGCATATTTTTGGAGCAATGGGCGGTAAAATTGACCATAGTTTGGGTAATTTATTCCTGCCCTTGCATTATCGTAAAAAGTGGCAAAATATTTGCTTTTATGATCAATTCAGTTATGCGCATTATTGCTTTGGGCATAGTAAAATAGCTGGTACAGTAGGTGATACTATTAGCTTTATTCCTTTAAGCGCGCAGGTAAGCAGTGTTTATCTAAGCGGTTTTTGCTATGGCCTGGATGGACGCGATATTAGCATGGGCGATAGCCTTTGCCTGCGCAATCAGCTAGCCGAACCGCTTGGCGAAATACGCTTTGAGCAGGGTATTATGCTTATTGTACATACACCGGGGGGCGCTTATGAGGATTAATTTGGATATTAAGGGTATTTATTTGGTTTTTTTATTTTGGTATATTTTTTCGGCTATTTATCCTTGGCTTGATATTTTTGGTGGCAAGCTTATTAATTTTGGGGTTTACCTGCTATTATTCTTATTTGTAATGCCTTTTTTGCTTAATCATTATGATTTGATTCTTTGGCAAATTTATCATGGCGACCGCAACCGCGATTATAAATTTTGGCAAGCTAAAATGGCCATTAACTGGCTGCGCCGTCGCCCTCGTGATTTTTTTATGGGCACGGTAGTTAGCAATATGGAGCAAATAATCGCAGTAAAACGCAGCCATGATATTATGCTAATCTTTTTTGGCTGCGCTGTTTTAATGCTTATTTATAATTTGGTTTTGGCTTAAGCTTTAAATGCTGTTGACATAAGTTATAAGCAGCGCTTAGGATTCGGCACTGGGTTTTTCCTTAAGTATTAATTTGGCTAGGGGCATTTTGATTAGGCATAGGATTACTATGCATATTATCGAGGCCAAGGCCATTTTAAGGGGTTGATCGGCTAAAACCAGGCCAATTGCCAGGGCTGCCGATGGTGGATGCTCAAAATCAAAGATGGTCATCGTTAGCGAGGTTAGGAATACGGACAGTACAGCCAGCACTAATAATACCAGATAACTATCCCCTACCACTAAGGTTAAATAAGAAATTGCCACCCCCCATACCCCTGCCGAAATATATCCGCCCAGCAAAAAACGGTTGCGTACCGCCTCTGCTTTAGGGAAGGCAAAGGCGATAAAGGTGGTTGCTGCCAAGGGCGTCATCCAGATGCTATCATCAAAAATGTGGGTTATTAGGTACGCTATTAGCAAAAAAAGTGTTACGCAGATGCTGCGCAAAAAGCATAATTTAATTTCCGCTTTTCTAAAATCGGGTTTATGCATTTAGTCCCCCTTATTTAGCCAGGATTTACCGAGGCCACTTTTGGCCAGTGACTTTTTAAATGTGCATAATTTATCATTGCATTGATTACATCTAAGGGCTTGATTTGTTTGCCTAAAAAAGCGTTCCGGGTATTTGTAAAAACTTATTTCCCAGCTTAATAATACTATCATTGCCAGTGCAAATAAGCTGACGGAGTAAAAGCATGGCACAAAAATTAAAGGGCTATGCATAAAAAAGTGATCCCATTCAAATATGCGGCAATCCATGCAGCAATGGCATTTGATGCCCCAAACCTGAAAAGGGCAAAAAACAATAATGCAAATAAAATCGGCAAATAAATATAGGGCTGCCAATAAAAATAATTCGGCAATGCCTAAAATTTCGGCCTTATACAGTATAAAAAATACAGCATGGATAATTAGCCAAACCAGCATAACCGCACCAGCTCTTAGCTGGGCTTTTTTTATTAGAGGCTTTAATTTTTTAGAATCATAATTATTAGCTCTTTTATAATATTTAGCAAACTTTTTATGAGCACCCAAAGTAATTGTTTGGGCGGGAAACAAATGCAAAAGCATCCAAATTATATAAAATAACCACAAAAGATGCCACCAGGAAAATTCTCCCCAGGGCTTAAAATCAATAAAGCCGCTTAAAATAACAGGCTCTATCACATAAATTGTGGCAATTATTACAAATAAAATAAGCCTGATTATTAAACGAGCGCAATAGATTTTATACATATTATTTTTCCCACAAATGCTGATAAAGCATAACCTCGGCGGTATGCTCTAGGGCTTCCATGCGGGCTATGGCCAGCTCTAGGCTATTGCCCCAGGTTATTGCGCCATGGCCGGCTAAAAGCATGGCAAAAGCTTCGCCTTTGGCCCGGGCAACTGCAAAGGCAAGCTCGGAAGTGCCGGCCGCATAATGGGGTATAAGTGGCACTTCGCCTAATAGTTTTTGTGCTTCTTCCAATAAATTATGGTCGATACTGCGGCCGCTATTGGCCAAAGCCGTGGCAAATGGGGGATGGGCATGTACTATTGCATAAATGCTAGCATCTAAATTATATAAGGCTAAATGCAAAAAAGTTTCGATCGAGGGTTTGCGATTATCAATCTTTTCCATTAAATTGGCCGAAAAACGCTCCCCTTGATTATCAATGCGCAAAACATCATTAAGCTCGAGATTGGCTTTGCAAATGCCCGATGCCGTTATTAAAATCGAGTTTTCGGCCAAACGGCAAGAAATATTGCCCGATATGGCTGTAATCAACTTTTTGTCGTCCAGCCTTTTGCCGGTGGCAATAATTGCCTCGGCTGCCGCTATTTGTGTTGTATAAGGATATGTCATAAAATCACCAGTTAAAGGGGGCATTGTTTAGCCCATTTTCCGTAATGATGGCTGTTATTAACGAGGCCGGGGTTACATCAAAAGCCGGATTATAGATGGCAACATTCTCCGGCGTCATCCGGGTGGCATACCAGGCTTGGCTTACCTCCTCCGGTGGACGATGTTCGATTTCGATATCATTACCGGTTAAACAGTTGACATCAATTGTGGAGGTTGGCGCACATACATAAAAGGGAATATTATAATAACGGGCATTAATGGCCAGGCTTAAAGTGCCGGTTTTATTGGCGGTATCGCCATTGGCCGCAATACGATCCGCGCCCACAAAAACCGCCTGTACCTTGCCTTGAGCCATAAGCCCTGCTGCCATATTATCGCATAATACGGTTACATCGGCCTTTACTTGGGCAAGCTCAAAAGCGCTAAGCCGTGCCCCTTGTAATAAGGGGCGTGTTTCGTCACAAAATATCTGTAATTTTAGATTGTTTTCCAGCGCCGTATATATTGGCGCTAAAGCTGTGCCATAGCAAGATGTGGCCAAATGGCCGGCATTGCAATGGGTTAGCACCCCAAAGCCATCCTTGATTAAGGGCAAGCCATGCTGGCCAATTGCTTTACAGGTGGCGATATCCTCTTGATGAATAGTAATTGCTTCTAGGCGCAGCACCTGTTTAAGGCCGCTTATATCTGCGGTTTCGGCCTTGGTTACAGCATTGCATAAACGGTTTACCGCCCAAGCCAAATTTACGGCGGTTGGTCGGGAACGAATCAAGTAATCTGCATAATTATGCATTTCCTTGAGGAATTCATCTTTGTTTGAGGCTTGCGATTTATGCAAGGCTAGGTATAAACCATAAGCTGCGGCAATGCCAATGGCCGGCGCCCCTCTTACCTGCAAACGATAGATGGCATTGTATACATCGCTTAAGCTATTAAGCTCGATAATTTGCAGTTTGCGCGGCAAAAGGGTTTGGTCAATAATATTTAAGCAGGACTTTTCCTCATTTAATGCCACTGTTGGCGGCAATAATTCGCTAATATTCATAAAACCTCCTAAAATATATATTTTACAATAGCATCATCACGGCGGCCATCGTGCCCCGCTGCGAGCCTTGCACCCGATGCGAATAAAAAGTATCGCTATTGCAAATTGTGCATAGTTTGCTATCAATAATATTTTGCTCTTTTAAGCCGGCATTTTTTAACAGGATGACATTGGTGCGCCCCAAATCCAATAAATATTTATCTGCCTGTTTTGGGTCGGGTATAATAACCGCCCCTTGCGCATCGGCAAAATGGCTAAAATGCTCTAATAATTCCGCCCCTACCTGATAATGGCAAGGGCCGGCACCGGGCCCGATAGCTGCTAAAATTTGCTGTTTATCGCAGCCTAAAGCCGCCATTTGCTCTACTACTTTAGGGCCAATTTGCGCCGCAGTACCCCGCCAGCCGGCATGAGCCAAACCAATAATATGCTGATCGGGCGCATAAAAGAAAAGCGCCAGGCAATCGGCATGATAAGTTATAATGGGGGTGTCGGGCATGGTGCAAATTAGGCCGTCTATATTATCATAAAGCGAGGGGCAAAATATGCCTGTACCTGCATCTTCCGGCTTAACTATACGTATATTGGCACCATGTTTTTGGCGGGCGGTAAGGCTTCGGGCTAAATTAAAGCCAACTGCTTTGGCAAAAATGCCCATGTTTTGATGCACGTTTTCGCTACTATCTTTAATTTCGCCACCGGTAACATGGGCTAGATTAAGCGAGGCAAAAGCATCGCTGCTAATACCGCCAATACGTGAAGAGAAGCCATGAACCAGCTTAGGATGAGCGCTTAAATGCGGAAAGCTATAATAAAGAACTCCGTCAACTAAATTGGCCTTAATGCCTTCGGTTTCGATAAAATTTGTCATAATTACCCCGTTTAATTTAGATTTTGGCTAAAAATTTGATAATAGCGGTACATGGAATATAATAAAAAGCCAATTACAATAACCGACATAGCTGTAATCAGCCAAAATGGCATATTATCGCCCCAAAACATAATTATAATGGCCGCCAAATAAAAAATAGCCGTAGAAATTTTGCCCCACCAGCGCGCGCCTAAGGGTAGGCAGCCTTTATTATATAAAATCACCGCAATATGGCCCAAGAACATCTCCTTAATAGTAAGCACCACTACCAGGGGAATTAGTACTTTGTAACTAATACAAAGGCCAATTGCCACGCAAAATTGGGTAAGTTTATCGGCCAGCGGATCTAAAACTTTGCCCACATCGGTAATTAAATTAAAACGGCGGGCAATATAGCCATCCAGCATGTCGCTAAAAGCGGATGTTATTAGCAGGATTCCGGCAATTATATATTCACCTTGCAAATAATAAATTAGCACAAAAGGGATAAGCAGCATCCTAATAATTGACAAGATATTGGGTATTGTCCAAAGTTGTTTTTTGGCACTTTTTGAAAGCTTCATAAATACTCCCGTAAGTTTTATAATATATTATTTCGATATATTATGATTATTCTCCTGTTAATTTATTGTTTTGGATGCCGAATTATGCAAGTTTAAAAGAGGCTGTCGCAAATAGTTTTATCTACGGCAGCCTCATATTTTTGCGCAGGGATTTAGAAGCGGTTAAAAATTTGTTTTGCAAAAAATCAAAATTAGTCTTTAATTATTCTTTTTGCTTGGCGGCTTCTTGCTCGTCTAATCTTTTAAAGGTGGCTGTTTTTAGGATGCTATAAGCGATTGCGGTAATGGGGATAAAGAATAAAATGCCTGCTATACCCCACATGCTGCCGCCTACTGTTACCGCTAGTAGCATCAAAATTGGCGGGATACCAATGCTGCTGCCTACCACTTTGGGGTAAATTAAATTGCCTTCTATTTGTTGAATTATCAAAAAAGCAATGATAAAAATTAAAGCTTGCATGGGGTTTTCGATTAAAATTAAAAAGGCACCGATAGCACAGCCCATAAAAGCTCCCACCACCGGAATAATCGAGGTTACACTAATGAGAACACTAATTAGCAGGGCATAGGGCATGCTCATTAAGCTTAAGGTGATAAAGAAAATGCTGCCCAAAATAATTGCCTCGGTGCATTGGCCGGCAATAAATTTGGCAAAGGTTTGATTGCTTAAACTAAATATTTCCAGCAAGGTTTTATTCTTTTTAGGCGATAAAAAGGCCTGCATAACCATCTTTATCTGTTGGGCGAGCCTTTCTTTGCTTAGTAAAATATATACCGAAAATACAATGCTAACCACTATTTTTATCATCAGCCCCACAAATGAGCCGGCCACAATAAATATATTGCTAAAAAAGTTGGGCACAATATCCCTAATCACGGCCATAATGCTATTGCTGATAGATTGCCAGTTTAACTCCAGCCCTTCGATTTGCTCAATAATAAAAGGATCATTAAAAACGCTGATTAGCCAAGCACTTACATTGGCAAAAAAGGGCTCGATTTTGGGCAAAAGGGTATTGATAGAGCTGCCAATTTGGGGGATAATCAGCACTATAACAATGCCTACAATCGCCACTATAAATAAAAAAGCCAAAAGCATGCTCATTATTTTGCCAAAATTAGTTGGCTTTTTGATAATAGATTTTTCCAAAAAATCCTCAATTTTGGTCATCGGCAAATTAACGATAAAGGCGATACAAGCGCCGATAATCAAAGGCGAAATTGTCGAAAGCAGGGTTTGAATAAAGCTAAAAATATCATCAATTTTTAAAACCGCCAGCACCAGCAGCACTGCAAAGGTGATGATTAGGCATATTTTTCTGATATTAGATTTTGTTAAATTCATTTTTTAAACCTCTCGTTTTTAACCTTTAATCCGCAACAATATTATAACCGCTAGTTAAATAAATAATAATAGACTTAAAGCCATGATCATCATGCCTGCTATCATGCCGTATATTGCCAAGTGAGTTTGATCATACTCGCGGGCAGCCGGTAAAAGCTCGTCTAGGCTGATAAAAACCATAATGCCGGCTACGGCTGCAAAAATAAAGCCAAACATGGTATCATTAAAAAAGCGAAATAGCAAAAAGTAACCAATTAAAGCGCCAACCGGTTCCGATAAGCCTGATAAAAAGGAGTACTTAAAGGCCGTTTTGCGATTGCCGGTGGCATAAAAAACCGGCACTGCCACCGCAATACCCTCCGGAATATTGTGGATGGCAATGGCTACTGTAATTGCCATGCCCATATTGGGGTCTTCCAGGGCGGCAATAAATGTGGCCAAGCCTTCGGGAAAATTATGAATAGCAATAGCTAATGCTGTAAACAAACCCATGCGCATCAATTTGGTTTTATGTTCTTCGTCTTTGCCGTCCATTTCTTCAACGGTATGGGCGGCATGGGGATTACCCATTTGGGGGATAAAGCGGTCGATAATGGCTATTAAGAATATGCCAAAGAAAAAACCGCCGGCGGTAAGCCAAGCGCCGGTAACCTCGCCCCATACGGCGCTTAAAGAGTCTTGCGCTTTAGCAAAAATCTCGACAAATGATACATAAATCATCACCCCGGCCGAAAAACCCAAAGCCAAGGACAAAAATCTGGTATTGGTGCGCTTGGCAAATAAAGAAAGTAAGCTGCCAATACCGGTAGCTAAACCGGCAATTAAGGTTAAAAGCAGGGCAAACCAAACAGTATTAGCCATCAGTATCCCTCCAATCAATAATTATTATTAATTGTATACTTATTATAACATATTTTATACTTAAAAACAAATCCTAAAAGTATAATTTAAAAAAAAACTACCATAATAATGATATCAAGCAAAGGAGGTTACAGATGAATAATTTATTTTGCCAGAAGGAAATGGATTTTATCAAAGAGTTAAAGGGTGCTGAGCAAATTTGCGTAGCAAAGTATCAAAAGTATGCTCAAGATGCTATTGCGCCTGAGTTAAAGAATTTGTTTACCGATTTAAGCCAACAAGAGCAGCATCATCTTCAAACTTTAAGCCAAATGGAGCAGGGGATTATCCCATCTACTAAGCAGCAAGGTAAAGCAGGTGGCAGCCAGGCTGCCGGCAGCAATCAGGCTTTAGTAAGCAGCACTTATGCTAGCAATCCGCAGGCCTTTAGCAATGACAGTTATTTATTAAGCGATGCATTATCGACCGAAAAGCATGTTTCTGCTAATTATGATATTGGGATTTTTGAGTTTAAGAATAGCCAGGCTCGTGATTTATTAAACGGCATACAAAAGCAAGAGCAGGTGCATGGCAAAACAATTTACGATTATATGGCAGCTAACGGCATGTATAATTAACTTGCCGTAAGAAGGAGAAAGGTAGCATAGGTTTAGAATTGGCTGTTTTGGCGCAGCCACAACAAGCCATAAACCTATATTGCAAGACAAATAAAAAAGAGGGATATTGCAATAAAAAACATTTGCGATATCCCCTTTTTTGTGCATTAAGATATGAACTTGCGTTGTTAATTATAAGGTCTGCCTTTTTAAGCATTAGGTTTGCCTTTTTAAGCATTAGGTTTGCCTTCTTAAGCATTAGGCTTGCTTTCTTAAGCATTAGGTTTGCTTGATACTTCTATTGCTGTAGAGCACTTCATTTTTATTTGCATAGCAAA
>CAYJPF010000007.1:0-42236 GCA_964372025.1 uncultured Peptococcaceae bacterium
GACTGTGAAGTTGCCTATAATTTAGACGGTGGTGGTTCGGCTACGATGGTGTTTATGGGGGATGTGGTGAATAATCCCACAACAAATGGTAGGGATTTTAGAGAAAGGAGCGTGAGCGATATTGTCTACATTGGCAAATAGAAAAGATATACAAACATTTTATGTAAAAAAATGGATAAAGCCTTATTTTTTTACAGCTTTGTTATGTCTGATATTTTCATTTATATATTCTCAGTTTTCCCACGGAGTAAGCTCACCACATATGACATATCTTTTTCTATACCCTTTGATTTTAGGGGATTTGGTAGGGATATCTCTTTACTGTTTTGAGAAAACGAGCAAAGATTATTTCTGGACATCGCACCTTTACCATACGGGCGTTGTAGCGCTCATTTTAGGCTCATTATTAAGAGGTGTGTTTGATATTGCAGGTACTGCTTCGATATATCAAACTGCACTATCTATAGGTGGAGCAGTTATGTTGTTTTGCAGTATTATCAGTTACGCAATTTGCAAAATGAGGCAGTTAATAAAATAACAAAAATTTTGTATACTAAAATTATTATTAGAAAAGAGGATAATTTATGAAAAGAATTATATTAATAGCATTATCACTAGCAGTACTTATATTAAGCGGTTGCGACCAAAATATAGATAATATAAGTGAAAATGAAATTTTAGGCGAGGATATAGCAAGTGGCGAGGATATACCAAGTGTGTCTGAGCATACGGACAATGGAAGCAGCGATACAATTCCTTTTCCGGAGGTGGATTTAAAAGATGAGATAAGCACAACTCCTGAAGTTATAAGCGATGATGCAACTACTATCACTCAAAGCGGAACTTATGAGTTCACAGGCGATTACTTGAGTAGTACAATTACTGTAAATGTCAATAAGGAGACTGATGAGGGCACGGTTTACCTTGTGCTAAATAATGCAAATATCGAGAGCGAAACAGACACACCGATAAATATTATCGAGGCTAAAGATGTAGTTATTGTGCTTGAGGGCGAAAACTCTGTCACTCAAGGTGAAATAATCACAACTGACGAAGAGTTTCCATCGGGTGCTATACACTCTAAGGCAGACACTGTTATAACAGGAGATGGTAGTTTGATTGTAAACACATTATATATGGATGGAATTAACAGCCGTGATGACCTTATAATTGAGGGTGGAAACATCACAGTAAATGCGGTAGAACACGGTATAGAGGGCAAAGATTTGCTTGCGATAGATAATGCAACTATTAATATTACCTCAGGCAGAGATGGTATTAGAACTTCTAATGATGAGGATTTAGAAAAAGGTAATCTTATAATTACAAGCGGCAAAATTATAATCAATGCACAACATGATGGAATTGTCGCAGAGCAAACTCTACAAATTGATGGTGGCAGTTTTGATATTACTACAGGCGGTGGATTTGTAGAAGTGCTAAATGAAATCACAAGAGGCGAAGGCTCAAGCGGTGTTTCGGCAACAGATTTGCTTGAAGATAGTATGCGTAGCTTAAAAGGAACAAGCATCACAATAAATGACGGCGAATTTGTATTAAGTTCCTATGAAGATACCATTCATGCAAATGGGGTCTTGACAATAAACGGAGGGGTTTTTGACATTATATCTGGCGATGACGCACTTCATGCTGATACCGATTTAGTAATAAATAATGGTGATATCTTAGTGCAAAATGGCTATGAAGGAATTGAGGGTGAAACTGTTACAATCAATGGTGGAAATATAAACATTACTGTTTTAGATGATGCTGTTAATGCTAATAGTGATGACGGATTTATTAGATTTACTGGTGGCATAATCCATCTTTCGTGTAGAGGCGACGGTATCGACTCAAACGGCGACTTGATTATAGAGGGTGGAGATATCGTTGTTGATGTAGATGCTATTTATTCAGGTGGTGACGGTGAAATAGATGTTACAGGAACATATACCATATCAGGTGGTAGTATAGTCGATGAAAACGGGAACGAGTTATCCTCTAATACCTCCGGTAATAACCCAGGAGGCGGCATGCAACCAAATAATAACCAAGGTGGTGGCATGCAACCAAATAATAACCAAGGTGGTGGCATGCAGCCAAATAATAACCAAGGTGGTGGCATGCAGCCAAATAATAACCAAGGTGGTGGCCGACCAAGGGGGTAGGCAAATAGCAGATATATGTAACTATAATGGTGTCCCTATGATAATGAAAAAAGTCAGCACATCCAATTGTGCTGACTTTTTCTCGTATTCAGTTCGATTTGACCCCTTTAAGACCTTGGGGGCGCTGCCCCCAATACCCCTGCAATTTTTTGTAAAAAATTGAGTAAAACTTTTTTGTTGCTTTATGGATATACTACCTCAAAATGAGTTCTATCCGTGCGGGATTTGTATAAGCTTTGGTTTTGCGGCTTATTAATAATCTTGCCGGCTGCATCTAAACCGGTACCGGTTTCATCAGCCACTATTACATAGAAGTAGAATGATTTACCACTGCTATTTGCCGGCACTGTATAGCTGCCCTGGCTCATCCCTCGGCCATAGGCTATCGGGGTTAAAGCCCTTACTGCAGCAATATCTAAATCAGGACTATCGCTTACATATAAATAATAAGTTAAACGATCCTGCGGGCTGAAATTATCGGTTGCCTCCGCCCAAGAAAGGATAATTAAGCCATTGCCGAATATCGGATCGGCAAATACCGGCGGCAAAGGTTCGGGCTGCTCTACCGGTGGTGCATCCGGATCATAATCCGGATCGTCGGGCTCAGGTACTTCAATCGGTGGGGTAGGCGGCGCAGGTATGGTTGGCGGTACGGTATCATTAAGGTAGAAATCATTGTTTACCTCGTACATATTCCTATTGCCGGCCTCATCCTTTACCAATACATAAAAATGATAACGGTTATCATAACGAATATATTCCAATATAGCCGAATTAACATTCTTAGTATAAGGCATAATTACTTGCCCGTACTTTTCAATGGTATCAAGATTGGCCAAATCACCATCTACATAAGTATCACCAATCATCATATATACCGCATAACTTAAATTGCGGCTGGCCGTTAAATCATCGGTGGCCGGTAACCAAATAATATGTAGCTTATAAGGATCATAAGTATCTACCGCCAAGGTTAATGCCGGATTGGCTATCCGCGGCAAAGTAGTATCCATCGAAACTAAAAGCGGCTCGTAGCAGGCCTCGTAGCCATCATTATCGATTACTATAATATTGTAAATATAACGATTACCGGCTTCTAAATCATTAGAGCTAAAACTGAAGAAATTGCTGCTAGCACCCTGCAATAAAACACCGTATTTTTTGATATTAGCCACCGAGGCAAAAGAGTTTGCACCACCGGGGATATCACGCTCCAGCGCCCGATAAACACTATAACGCAAGGCGCTTTGCTCAGTACCGGTAATTCCGCCAAACCTGTCATCGGCAGCCGTCCAGCTAAAAGTTACCCCGGTTAAGGTTTGCTTGCTTATCGTTAGCGTTGGTTGCGGGGTATGTGGTGGCGTATCATCACTACCAAAAGATATGGCCAAGGCCTGATACACACTTTCATTACCCGATTCATCTACCACCAAAACATTGTAATATGTTGTGCCATCCGGTTGATTTGCTAAATCATAGCTGAATTTTGTTAGCGTTAAGGGCATCAAAATCTTACCATTAACTTTAATATCATCGGGATTATTGATATTATTATTGGCAGAACTATATAATGCATACTTTAATTTATCGCTGGCACTGGTATTATCACTGGCCGCCTGCCAGGTAAGGGTAGCATTATTTTCGCCCATATTGGTAATGCTGATTTGCGGCGAATTTACATTTGGCCCACTGGTATCTTGGGTAAAGCTGGCCTCGATAGTTTCGTAAATGGTCTTATTGCCTGCCTCGTCTTGTACAACTACCGTATAATAATAATCGGTATCTTCTTTAAGGCCGGTATTGGTATAAGTATAGGTAGCTGCAGCATAAGGCATTACCTGGGTACCATTAGCCTCGCATTTGGCTAAGGTGTCGATATTATCATCCTCGCTGCGATAAACCGTATAACGCAAAAGCTCATCGCGGGTGATATCATCCTCGGCCGGATCCCAATTTAAGGTTAATTGGGTTGCCATATGGCCGCTAATCCAGGGTTTATCATTATCCAATTCCGGCGCTAAGGTATCGGCACCAATTGCTACTTTTACCTGCTCATAGCAGGCTTTGTTTTCATTATCATCCTTAACCATCACATTAAAATAATAGGTATTGCCACGGGGCAAGCCGCTAATGGTTGCCGTTAATTTATTATTGGCAAAATCGCTAACCAAAATCCCGTTTTTGCTGATTTGCTCAATGGTATTTAGCTCCGGATATAATGAATAATATAGACCATAGCTTAAACCGCTGCTAGCGGTAAGATTATCGGTTGATGCCAGCCAATCGAGCTTAAAGCCGGTATCGGTTAAATTGCTGATTACCAAATCGCTATCGCTGGGGGTATCGGGGGCAACTTGCTCGCGATCGATACTAAAAGTTTGCGCCGAACTGCTATTATTAGCCAAGGGCTGACCGGCCGCAAATACAGTGGTATTGCCCGATAAGGTTAAATCATAAGGCTGCAAGGTAAAGGAGCTGCCCTCGGCATCCTCTTCGGCAAAAACTTTAAGCCATAGGCCATTTTCCAGCATATTAATGCGATGATTGATATAACCATCATCAATTAAAGTAGCTTGATTGGTAGTTAAATTGATGCCAATAGCTTCTATATATAAATTATTAATTAAAGCGCCACCTAAATCGATATCCTGGCTGGCCGATTGCAAATACATATAACGAACCGGCCCGGCATAGCTAAAATCAACGGCACCGGGTAGGGTAAAGAAACTTTCGACCATAGCCGGCATTTTAATACTATAGCCAAAATTTTCGCCTTCATTTTTACCATGGAATAATTCGGGAATACGGGTATAGCCATCGATATTTAGGCCATTTCCGCCGCCGCCATATACATGTACTTCGCCGGCAATATTAAGATTTTTTAAGTTAACCGTGCCATCTTCCACACCTTCGCTAATCAGTAAGTTACCTGTTACAGTGGCCTGCTCCAAGGTTACACCATCGGCGCTGATTACTACATTGCCTAAAGTAGAAATAGAATATGTGCCATCGGTATTATAAAGGGCGGCAATCATATTATCCAGCACTTTAATTGCCTCGGCACGGGTAATATCATCCTGAGGATGAAAATATCCATTGCCACGGCCGCTAATATAATCATTATTGGTCATCGAGCGCACCATATCTTGCGCCCAGGTAGAAATAGATGAGCTATCCCGATAGGATAGGGTAGAGCCCTGCTGCGGCAATAAATGCATGGCACGCCCCAGCATCACAACCGCCTCTTCACGGGTAATCGAATCATGAGGGCGCATATAATTATTATCGCCCAGCATGATGCCGGCCTCATTTAATTTTAAGATAGCCTCTAATTGATCATCATCTACATCATCAAGATCATGAAAATCATTCTCGGCTTCCTCCTGATAATTCATGGTGCGGCTGATAAATAAAGCCAAATCGGCACGGGTAATCGGCTGATCCGGATAATAATAATTGCCCTCTTCGATGATAACATCATAGCCTGTCCAGCGGTCGATTTCGGCTTCGGCCCAGTGATAGCGGGTATCCTGGTATAAAGCCGCATAAACCGGATTGGTTGTGGCTAATAATACAATTATCGTTAAAAAGGCAATAAATAACGACTTTTTCATGATTGGCCTCCTAAAAATAAACGATCTATAATAATATTATCGGATTATTTTGCTTTTTGCTTGACATTATTTTATTAACAATATAACATAATAAGTATAATTTTTAAGGGGATAACTATGAATACCACCACAATTAAAGAAAATATTATGGGCACCATGCCTATGCCGCAATTATTGCTAAAACTTTCGCTACCCACCATAACCTCGATGACTGTGCAGGCTTTATACAATATTGTTGATAGTATTTTTGTATCGAGGATTAGCGAGCAGGCCTTTACGGCGGTATCTTTGGCTTTTCCGCTGCAAAATTTGATGATTAGTGTGGCAGTTGGCAGTGGCATTGGCCTTAATGCTATACTTTCTCGCAGTTTAGGTGCTAAAAAGTTTGAGGATGTGCATATTGTAGCCGGCAATGGCATTCTTATGTACTTGCTTAATACCTTGATTTTTTTGATTATCGGCCTAACTGCGATTGATGCTTTTTTTCTTAGTCAAACCGAGGATGCGCAAATTTTAAATTATGGTATCGATTATCTGCGGATTTGCACAGTATTTTCTTTTGCCTTATTTGGCCAGATGATTTTTAGCCGGCTTTTGCAGGCTACCGGCAAAACATTTTATATGATGATAGTGCAGCTAAGCGGTGCGATTATTAATATTATTCTCGATCCGCTTTTAATTTTTGGAATTGGCATTTTTCCGGCAATGGGCACAGCAGGAGCAGCTTATGCTACTATTATTGGCCAATTAGTTGGCTTTGGGCTGGGGCTTTACTTAAATTTGCGTTATAATAAAGAAATTGTTTTTAAACTTAAATATTGCTTACCAAACCCCCAAATGCTTAAAAGAATTTATACTATTTCTATTCCTTCTATTATAATGCAAAGTATTGGCTCGGTGATGGTTTTTGGCTTTAATAAAATTTTACTGGGCTTTGGCCCGGTAATTGGCAGCACTGCCACCGCCGTTTTTGGGGCTTTTTTCCGCCTGCAAAGCTTTGTTTTAATGCCGGTTTTTGGCTTAGGTGGGGCAGTTATCCCCATTGTTGCCTATAATTATGGTGCTTTGAATAAAGAACGCCTAATTACGGCTATTCGCTTATCGATCATCTATAGTACAGGCTTTATGTTATTAGGATGTATGGTCTTTCAGTTCTTTCCCGGTCAATTATTAGCTATTTTTGATGCCTCGGAGCAAATGCTGGCTATGGGCATTCCGGCTTTACGCATTTTAAGCTCGGTTTATATTATTGCCGGCTATTGCGTAATTTGCAGCATTATTTTTCAGGCTTTGGGCAAAGGATTTTTAAGCCTTTATAATACAATTATTCGCCAATTGCTGGTAATTTTACCCAGTGCCTATTTGCTTTCTTTAAGCGGTAATATTAATTTGGTATGGCTATCATTTCCAATTTCCGAGGTTTTTTCGGTATTATTCAGCACCCTGTTTTTGCGCCATGTTTATCGAACCACCATTAAAGATTTAGACCAACACTTGCAAAGCAGCAGCTACACCAGAACCTAATTCTAAATCATGGCCTAATTCTTTAAGTGCTAATTCTATAGCGGCAATAGCACTGATAATCTCGATTTGACGCATATAGCCTACATGAGCAAAGCGAAAACTGGTATCGGCCAAATCGCCCATGCCGGAGGCCAACACTACTTGGTACTTTTCGGCGCAAATTTTTAGTATTTGCTTGGGATGAATATTGCTAGGGCTGTATAAGGCTGTGATAGCGCCGCCGCAATCCTTAAGCTGGGCCACCGGCTTTAAATTGATGGCTTTAGCTGCGGCTCTTACCATATCGCGCCTTTGATAATGTTCGGCAATATTTTGCTCGAGGCCTTTTTCTAGGATTAAATCAAGCGCTGTATTTAGGCCATAAAAAAGGGAAACCGCCGGGGTAGTGGGAGTTTCATTTTTTTCGGCACCTTTTTGATAACGCTTTAAATCAAAATAGGATTTAGGATTTTGCTCTTGATAACTAGCCCAAGCCTTGGGGCTAATTGTCATTAAGCAAAGACCGGGGGGAGTCATCAAGGCCTTTTGCGAAGATCCTACTACAATGTCCAAATTCCATAAATCGGTTTGCAAAGGGCAAGCAGCTAAACCACTAATGGCATCAACCATTAATAAAGCCGGATGATTAGCACAAATAGCTGCGATTTCAGCCAAGGGATTTATCACCCCGGTAGAGGTTTCATGCTGTTGAACCAAAATAGCTTTGATTTGATAATTAGTATCCTGAGCCAAGCGCTCTTTAAGAGTATCAAGATTAACGGCCTGCCCCCAAGGGAATTCGATAGTTTCCACATCGGCACCGCAGCCTGCGGCGATATCGCGATATTTGCGACCAAAATTACCAATGGAAAGCGCAAGCACCTTTTGGCCGGGCGCAATAAAATTGCTAATCGAAGCTTCTAAACCGCCACTGCCCGAGGATGTTAGTAAGAGCACATCCTGCTTGGTGCACATTAATTGCTGGGCTTTGGCTGCAACTTGAGCATAAAGCTCCCTAAACTTAGCGCTACGATGGCTAATCATCGGCTGGGCAGAAGCCAGCGCCACCTGATAGGGTAGGGTAGTGGGGCCTGCCATAAAAGCAAGTGGATCATCCAATAAATTTAAATTATACATAAAATTCTCCTTATAAAGATCAATAATTTTGATTAATAGATAATTAGGCTAAACAAACTGTTAAAAAAATATATAGCGAGGTTTGATTATGAAAATTTTAGCAGCCGGTGATATTCATGGTTCGGCCAAACGTTGCCTTAAATTAATTGAGGCCTTTAAGGCCGAAAAAGCCGATATTTTGCTATTACTTGGTGATTTGTTGAAGCATAAAAGCTTGCCGATAGCAGGTGATATAACTGTACCTAGCCTGCTAAACCCCTTAAGTAAGCAAATTGTTTGCGTGCGTGGTAATAATGATTGGACTTGCGATCAGGATTTTTTTGAATTCAATAGTTTACAGGAGCATCAGCAAATTAGTTTTGGTCAAAAAAAAATCTTTGCCAGTCATGGCCATCATTATCATCCTCAAAATTTGCCGCCAATTGATTTTGATATTTTTATACAAGGGCATACTCATGTGCCGGGTTATCGCAGGTATCCCGATTATCTTTACCTAAATCCGGGCGCAATAAGCCGCCCCATGGCAGGCAGTACGCATGGCTATTTAATATTAGAGGAGCATAAATATAGCTGGAAAAATTTAGATCAACAAGTTTTATTTATATATGAAGAATAGTTTATTCACTATTATGGCGCATAATCATCTTGATGATGCTATAAATATAAATGCCCATAGTAGTGCAGGTATGATGCTTTTTTTCGATATCTAAATAGCCAATGGTTACTTGCGCCAATTCATCAACAATCGACTTAAGATTATTATCAGTTTCTTTAGCAATTTTATGGGCAATATCATCATAATAGTTAATATTATTATCGATTAGCTTGTAAAATAGGCCAAATTGAGGTGGCTGATAATGTTTTTCCACAATTTGCTGACGCGTAATAAGAGCAATTTGCTCGCGCTCATCTAAATCGCTAAGCGCCAGAAATAAATAATTAAACAAGGCCAGGATAATTGCCGGATAATGCGAAGGGGCACCTTGCGGAAAAATATCAATATCTTGGCCAATCTGCTCAATAAATTCCGCGGCCATCTGTGTATATTGATGATTATTAGTTGCTTTTTGCTCTAAATTTGTAAGTTGTGGCAAATCAGCCTGTTCATTTTCGGAATTTTTACGAAAAAACATGATGCACCCCCTTAATAAATATAATTTGTCCAAATACATGCCCTAATAGCCGGCAGGCAACTATTTTTATAGTTTACCCTCCGGCTATTAGTTATTATAAAATTGATTTTGGTAAAACGTATTTAAGGCCAAAGTAGATAATTTAGCTTAACCTAAGGTAGCAACCAAGATGGCCTTAATGCTATGCATTCTGTTTTCGGCCTCATCAAATACCTTAGAATAACGGCTTCTAAAAACTTCATCGGTAACTTCGCGGATATCATAGCCTAATTCCATTTGCGATTTGGCCAATTTAGTTTCAAAATCATGGAAGGCCGGCAAACAATGCATAAATATCACATCAGGATTATTGGTAGCCTTAATCATATCCATGTTTACCTGGTAAGGCTTTAAAATGCGTACCCGCTCGGGAATTTGCGCTTCTTCGCCCATCGAGGCCCAAACATCGCTATAAATAACATCGGCGCCATCTAAGCAGCTGGCATCATGGCAAACTTCGATAGTAGCACCGGTAGTATTGGCAACACCACGGGCAGCCGATAAGATATCCGAGCTAATTCTAAGCTCGGGCGGGCCATAAGCCACAAAGTGCATGCCCATTTTAGCGCAGCCATACATCCAGGCAAAGGCCATATTATTGCGGATATCACCGCAAAAAACAACTTTAATTTTATTTAAAGGCTTGGCAATATGTTCTTCAATGGTCATCAAATCGCCTAAAATTTGGGTAGGATGATCCACATCGGTTAAACCATTAAATACCGGAACCCCGGAATGCTTGGCTAATTCTTCTACCACTTCTTGCTCATAACCACGGTATTCGATACCATCATAAAAACGGCCGAGCACTTTAGCTGTATCTTCCAAAGATTCTTTTTTGCCCATTTGCGAGCTGCCAGAATCCAAAAAGGTAACATTAGCGCCCTCATCATAGGCGGCAACTTCAAATGCACAACGAGTACGGGTAGAGTTTTTTTCAAAAAGCAAAACTATATTTTTGCCTTTGAGCAAATCATTATAAATACCGGCACGTTTTTTGCTCTTTAAAGAATGAGCCATATCCAGCAAATAACGAATTTCCAGCGGAGAAAAATCCAATAATGTTAAAAAACTTCTACCTTTTAAACTAATAGCCATTGTTTACACATCCTATTCTTTATTTTTTTATTTGGTAAAAATTTGTTCGATAATTTCTAAAGCTTCATCCATTTCTTCATAGCTTATTGTAACCGGGGGAGCAAAGCGAATAGTACATTCATGAGTTTCTTTAGCTAAAACACCGGCCGCAATCAGCTTTTTAACATATGGGGCAGCATCATTTTTAAACTCAACGCCAATTAACAGGCCTTTGCCGCGAATATCCACTATTTCATCATTCTTAATTGCTTTTAATTTATTGATAAAATATTCGCCTTTTTCGGCAGCCATTTGCGGATAATTATCACGCTTAAGAATTTCTAAAGACTTCATAGCAACTGCGCAGGCCAGAGGATTACCACCAAAAGTGGAACCATGCGAGCCGGGCTCGAATACGCCTAAAATATCATTATTGGCTGCAATGGCCGAAACAGGCATAATACCGCCACCTAAAGCCTTGCCTAATACATAAATATCGGGTTGAACATCCTCGTAATCGCAAGCAAACATTTTGCCGGTACGGGCAAAGCCGGTTTGAACTTCGTCGGCGATAAATAAAACATTGTTTTTAGTGCAAATTTCCCGAACTTGCTGCAAATAGCCGGCCGGCGGAATTAATACGCCTGCTTCGCCTTGAATAGGCTCGGCAATAAAAGCTACCGTATTAGGGGTGATAGCAGCCTCTAAGGCTTTAGCATCACCATAGTCTACAACTTTAAAGCCGGGAGTAAAAGGGCCATAACCACGAGAAGCCGAAGGATCGGTGCTCATCGAAACAATGGTAATAGTGCGGCCATGAAAATTATCTTTGCAGCAAATAATTTCCTGCTTGCCATCTTCCACGCCTTTAATATCAGTGCCCCAACGACGCGCAGTTTTAAGGGCAGTTTCTACCGCTTCGGCACCGGTATTCATAGGCAAAACCATGTTTTTGCCGGTAAATTCACCTAACATCTCAAAAAAATCGCCCAATAATGCATTATGGAAAGCACGAGAAGTAAGTGTTACTAAATCTAGCTGATCCTTTGCTGCCTGGACAATTTCCGGATGGAGGTGGCCAAAATTATGGGCAGAATAGGCAGAAAGCATATCAAAATATTTTTTGCCTTCCGGATCATAAACTATAGCACCTAAGGCTTTTTCGATAACAATTTCCTTGGGATGATAATTATGTGCACCCAGTGTATTGGTTTTTTTAATAATTGCTTGTGTTTTGTTCATTACCCACACTCCTTAGAATTTATATTTATACATTGACGGCTAATTCCATTTGCCATAATAAGTATATTATAAACTACAGCTATTGTCAAGTAAAAAACAAAATTTTTTTCTATTAGTGCAGATAAGTTTGCAACAAACCGAAAATATTGCCCCAAATACCATTATAAATATTGCAAATTGTATTTATGCATGAATAATTAACAATATAGTATTTTTATTCAATTAATTGGCTATTCTTATACCTTTTGGCATATTGGCCTGGGCTTAATCCGGTAACTTTTTTGAATACCCGAATAAAGGAAGAAGCCCCCGAAAAGCCGGCTTCTTCGGCAGCTTTTTGCACACTATAGCCTTGACGCAAAAGCCTACTGGCATAAATTATTCGCCGATTATTTAAATATTCTAAAATTGTAAAACCACTAGCCTCTTTAAATAAGTGGCATAAATAAAATTTATTTATATAAAACTTATTAGCCAAAAAATCCAGGTTGATATCTTCGCCTAAATTGCTATCCAAATAGGCAATAACCGGACTTATTTTGCCGAAATTACTATTTAAATCGGGTTGAATACAATCTTTGCGGTCGATTAAACCACTAATATACAAAATAATTGTTAAAAACGCCATTTGCCTCTTTAAATCTGCGCCAAAACCTTCTTGTTTTAAATTATAGCAAAGATTAAATAAGTGTTTGATATGCAAATAGTTTGCCTCGCTTAATTGCATGACAAGATTTGTTTTATTAAATAAGTTCAATAAATCGGTTTGTTCGCTGGAAAATTTTTTTAAAATTGCCGGCCCAAATTGTAATACATATCGCTCATAAGCCAATTGATTTTCACTAAAACTATGATGCAAGCTACCGGCAGCAATTAAAACTAAAGATTTTGGCTTAAGGCAATAAATATCTTTATTGATAAAAAATTGAGTTTGCCCACTTAAAGGCAACAATATCTCAAAACGATCATGAAAATGAGCCTTATCCATTGCCCAATTATAATCAAGCGCATGATACATGATAAAACCTGTTTCTTCCATATAAATAGCCCCTTTTTATGCTTAATATTGTGATATAATCTTGCCATAAAAAATTCTTGGCCGTTCCTTGGCCGAGAATTTTCGGCGATTAGATAGAGCATTTTATAATCACTTTGTGATTATTATATCATATTATAGCAATAATTGCAATTTTTAAAACAAAATAGATGTATTTTTATCAATAGTTGCATGGTAAAATTAAAGACATATCCAAAATGGATTAAAATTTAGAAAACTGATTGAGGTAACAATATGAGTACATATAAACACCAGCTAAGTATGCCAATGAGCAAAGAATATCAGGAATATTTAAGGGATGAATCCAGATCAACCGGTTATGCCGATAGTATTTCTTTTCCATGTAGCGAGGCGGATATTATTACCATTACCAAAGAGCTTTTTGCCCAAAATACAGCAATTACTATTCAAGGTGCACGTACCGGTTTAGCTGCAGGAGCAGTGCCTTATGGTGGCCATATCATGAATTTAAGTCGTATGGATAAGGTGCTTGGTTTTAATCGTGATAGTGATGGCAATTTTTTAATTAAAGTACAACCGGGCATGATTTTGTTAAACTTAAATAAAATGATTGCTGCCAAAAATTTTGATAATCAAAATTTTGATAGCGATAGCCAAAAAATTTACCGGCAATTTTTAGAGGCTGAACAGCAATTTTTTCCCACCGACCCTACCGAAACATCAGCTACAATAGGCGGCATGGTAGCCTGCAATGCATCAGGTGCCCGTAGTTATTATTATGGATCTATTCGACCATATATCAATGCCCTAAGCTTGGTTTTAGCTGATGGGCAAACCATTTCTTTAAAGCGCAATCAATACTTTGCTAAAGCACGTAAGCTGATATTAGATACCGATCAAGGCAATCAAATTACTATTAATTTGCCGAAATATCAAATGCCAAAAACTAAAAATGCTTCCGGTTATTATGCCGCAGATAATATGGATGCTATTGATTTATTTGTCGGCTCGGATGGGTCTTTGGCTATAATTACCGCCATTGAGTTAAAATTATTGCCTTTGCCAAAAACAATTTGGGGCATAACTTGTTTTGCCGAAACCGAAGATCAAGCTTTGGATTTAGTAATTAAATGTAGAGAAAAAGTACAAAATATCGTTGCTATTGAATTTTTTGATGAACATGCGCTAAAAATTTTAATTGAACAAAAATCTGCAAACCCGGCCTTTGCCCAATTACCGGAAATTAAGCCTGATTTTGCTGCTGCAATTTATTTTGAATTGCATTGCGATATTGAGGATGATGCTCTTAAGCAGTCCTTTTTATTAGCAGATATTATGGAAGAGATTGGTTTGAATAGCCAAAATACCTGGGTTGCCCGCAACGAAACTGATCGGCATCGCTTATTATTTTTTAGACATGCTGTGCCTGAAGCGGTTAATATGTTGATTGATCAACGCAAAAAATCTGATCCAAAAATCACAAAATTAGGTACAGATATGGCCGTAGCTAATCATCAACTAAAGGAGATCATGGCAATTTATCGTTCGATGCTGACAGAAAATAATTTGCAATCGGCGATTTGGGGGCATATCGGCGATAATCACTTGCATGTAAATATATTGCCCCGCAATGGCGCGGAATATGATTTAGGCAAAAAGATTTATGCTAGCTGGGCAAATATTGTTAGCACTAATGGCGGAGCAGTTTCGGCCGAGCATGGGGTAGGGAAATTGAAAGCCTCGTTTTTAGAAATTATGTTTGGCCCCGAAAATATAAATGGTATGGCCAAAACAAAAGCAAGTTTAGATAATAAAGCCCTGCTAGGGCGCGATAACATGTTTGCAGCTAAATTAATTAGCGAAATTAAGGAGGGCAATTAGATGAAAATTATTGTTTGTGCCAAGCAAGTCCCTTCTACTAATGAGGTAAGGCTTGACCCAATAAATCATACAATTATCCGTGATAGCAAAGCCTCGGTAATCAATCCCTTTGATAGTCATGCTTTAGAAGAAGCAGTTAAAATCAAAGAAAAGTTAGGTGGCTCAATCACCGTTTTATCAATGGGCATCCCTGCTACAGAAGTTATTTTGCGTGATTGCCTAAGTAGGGGAGCCGATCAAGCTTTGCTCTTATCAGATAGAGCCTTTGCCGGTGCTGATACTTTAGCTACATCATATGTATTATCACTTGGTGTGCAAAAACAAGGAGATTTTGACTTGATTATTTGTGGTAAAATGGCCGTTGATGGCGATACAGCCCAAATTGGCCCGGAGCTTGCCGAAACTTTAAATATCAGCCATATTTGTGATGTAAAGCAAATTCTTGCAATTAACAAAAAAACAGTAAGATGTCTTAAAATAACCGATTATGGAGAACAAGAAATAGAAGTGGCTTTACCAGCTCTTTTAACAGTAATTAAGGAAATTAATATGCCGCGTTTGCCTTCGATATCGGGCATCAAAAAAAGCTTAATTAGTGATTGTTTAGTTTGGGATGCTGGCCACTTGCAGGCAGATATCGCACGCTGTGGGTTAAACGGCTCGCCAACGCAAGTGGTGAAAACATTTACGCCGGAGCGCAAACAGCAAGCGACAACTTTAGAAGGCAACCCTAAAGAGCAGGTTGCAGCCATGGCTGCAATTATCAAGGAGGTGCTGGCATGAGCGGAATAAAAATATCACAAACAGCCTGTAAAGGATGCAAAAAGTGCTTAAAAAGTTGCGCAAACCAAGCCATATATATGCAAGATAAATTGGCAGTAATTAATCAAGAGGCTTGCATATTATGCGGTTTATGCATAGATGCCTGCCCATTTAAAGCAATATCAATAGAAAAAGACCAGTTAAATATAGATAATTCTGATAGTAAAGGCATTTGGGTATTCGTTGAGCAGAATAAAGGATCTATTTTAAATGTAGCTTATGAATTATTAGGTAAGGGCAGAGAATTAGCTGACCAATTAGGTGAACCTTTAATTGCAGTATTTTTAGCTGAAGATGCATCATCAAAGAGCGATTTGCTATTTGCTTATGGCGCCGATCAGGTAATAATTTGCTCGGATCAAAAATTGGCCGAAAATAAGGAGGATATTTACACTAATATTCTTGAGCAATTATATTATCAATACAAACCGGCCATAATTTTATATGGTGCAACCGGTTTTGGTCGCTCTTTAGCACCAAAATTAGCAGCGCGCCTTCAAACAGGATTAACTGCAGATTGTACTATCTTGGAAATTAAAGACCAACTTTTGCAACAAACGCGTCCTGCCTTTGGTGGCAATTTAATGGCTACAATAGTTTGTCCGAATCATCGACCACAAATGGCTACAGTTAGACCTGGAGTAATGCCAGCTAAGGAGCCTGATTTTAAAAATGGCGGTCAAGTGATAAATTTCCCATTCCCTGCAAACTTAAGCTCCGAATTGCAAATAATCCAAGAACTAGCAATTATTAGTGATAGCATTGCCGATGCGCAAATTATCATTGCTGCAGGACGTGGTATCGGCAATCAAAAAAATATGCAGCTAATAAATAAATTGGCCGAAACATTAGGAGGCGTAATCGGGTGTAGCAGGCCATTAGTTGATATGGGTTGGTGTGAGTACAAATATCAAATTGGTCAAACAGGCTGTTCGGTAAAGCCTAAACTGTTGATAACTTGCGGTATTTCCGGAGCAATTCAGCATTTAGCAGGCATAAGTAATGCCGAAAAAATCATTGCCATTAATAGCGACCCTAATGCACCAATTTTTAATGTAGCAGATTATAAATTAGTCGGCGATTGTGTGGAGATTATTAAAAGTCTGCTTACTACTTTAAATCAAGAGCAATAGAATTATCAGTTGTAGCAATAAAAATATCTATACTTAATTTTACTAAACTTATCTGTCGATAAAGTATACTTTATCGGCAGATTTTTATTTAAAAGCGCCTGAATAATCCTATTGGCTTGCCGATAATCTTTGCATCATCTACAATAATATCCTCCATGGCACTATTTTCCGGTTGCAGGCGAATATAATTATCTTCCTTATAAAATGTTTTAACTGTAGCATCATCATCAACCATAGCAACAACAATTTCGCCATTTCGAGCCGTAGTAGCTTCCTCAACAATTAATAAATCACCATCAAAAATGCCAACTTCTATCATGCTTTCGCCTTTAACATGAAGCATAAAGAGCTGCTTATTCGATTGAACATAATCCAAAGGCATCGGAAAAGTATCTTCAAGATTTTCCTCCGCCAAAGCCGGCAAACCGGCCTGAATGGAGCCTAAAATTGGAATCTCGACAATTTCATGACTGGGCAGGGGAGAGCTACTATCAAGAATTTCCAGTGCTCGGGGCTTGGATTTATCACGGCGAATATAACCTAATAATTCCAAATTATGCAAATGAGAATGAACCGTAGAAGGAGAGCTAAGCCCCACTGCCAGGCCAATTTCCCGCACAGCAGGCGGATAGCCTTTTTCCTTAATTTCCTGCTTAATAAAATCTAAAATAGCAGCTTGACGCTTTGTTAAATTTTCATATGTCATAACAACAACCTCCCATATATAATCCAAATTTGCTTATAAACCTATTATAACATAGAAAAATAAAAAAAGCAAACATTTGTTCTAAAAACTATTGACAACGAACTTTTGTTCTGTTATAATAAAAGCAAACAGAACAAAAGTTCGAGAAGCATTAGTTCGTTCTTGAATGGGAGGGTTAAAAATGAATTTTAAAAATAAAAGATTACGTAAAGGGCGTTGCATTATATTAGCTGTAATTTTGCTATTTATGGGCTTACTTTTTAATAATGCCCTCGGCGAGGCCGAAGCCGCAGATTATAGCCAAACAAATCAGTTAAAAAAAATAGTTGTTAACAGCAATGATACCCTATGGGCTATTGTAAGCGAAAATTGCAGCTTTGATCAAGATATACGTAAGGCTGTATATGAGGTTAAAAAAATAAATGGCTTAAACTCAGCAACAATTTATCCCGGACAGGTAATCTATATACCTTATAATTTAAATAATTAGGGATTATTTGCTATTAGTTACATTATAGATTGGCAACTGCTAACTTAGGTAGGTAGCCGACTTATATATTTCCCTTGACTTAAACCAAAGTTGATTTATAAATTTGGCTTATAGCTATAAATTTATAAATAATATATATTTAATTGTATTTTATTTAATATAGTGCCAATTATATAATCTTAAGAGTTAAGCCTCCAATGTTAGTTCCGATAATACAGATTATGTAAACTTAATAATTTAAGTAAATAATGGCAACTGCCGCCATCATTTACTTAATATATATAATTTAATTTGACTTAGACATGTTTTAAATATTTAGCCTCTAAATTCCAAGTTTGTGCGCTGGTAATTTCTACTTCTATATAGTCGCCATCTTTGATATTATCATTGGCAGCTACAATAACAACTTTGTTGCCATCTGTTCGTCCGCTTAAGTTCTGGGGATTATTTTTGCTAATCCCTTCAATTAACACAATTTGTTTTTTGCCGATTAATGCTAAGTTTTTCTGCAAGCTAATTTCATTTTGCACCTCTAAAAAGGCCTGCATTCTTTCCCGTTTTTGTGCCTCACTAACCTGATTAGGCATATCTCCGGCCGGAGTACCGGTGCGTTTAGAATATAAAAATGCATATACAGCATCAAACTGACATTCTTTAATATACTCTAAAGTTTTTGCAAAATCCTCATCTGTTTCGCCGGGAAAACCAATAATGATATCTGTTGTTAGAGTTATATCGCTAATCAAATGACGAATAAAGCGCACTATGCCGGTATAGTATGATGTAATATAGCATCTGTTCATAGCCTCTAGCTGCTTGTCATTGCCAGATTGAATTGGCAAATGAATATGATGACAAATTTTATCCGAATGAGCTATGGTTTTAATTAGATCTAAATCAATATCCTTTGGATGCGAAGTCATAAAGCGAATTCGGCGCAGCCCCTCTACTCTATCTAATGCAATTAATAATTGATTAAATGTGCATGGATTATCCGTAAAATCTTTACCATAGGAATTTACATTTTGACCTAAAAGTTGTATTTCGGTAATCCCTTTAGCTACAAGGTCTTTTGCTTCTTGAATAATTAATTGTGGCGCTCGGCTTCTTTCCCTACCTCTTACATAAGGAATAATGCAATAGCTGCAAAAATTATTACAACCATAAATAATATTAATTTTTGCTTGAAATGAGTTTTCTGTTAGCTGATTCTCGGTTTGGGCATCGGTATTATCATAATTTTCCTCAATATCAACAATAACTTGACCATTGCTTTGATAATTCATTATATACTGACCCAAACGTGGTAAAGCAAATGTGCCAATTAGTACTCCAATATGTTTTGCTTTTGTTAAAAGCTCCTGAGTGGCACCATGTTTTTGCACCATACAACCACATACTACTATAGTTAAAGATTTGTTTTTTGCTTTAAGCTTTTTAAGATTACCAATAAAACCAATAGCTTTATTTTCGGCATTTTGCCTTACACAGCAAGTATTAACTAGAATAATATCAGCATTTTCCAGCTCACTTGTTTCTTTATAATCCATTTTTGTTAGAATGGAGCGTATAATCATGCTATCATTTTCATTCATCTGGCAACCAAAAGTTCGAATATAGTACTGCATATAATCCCCTACCCTTTATTACAAAATTAAATGTTAATTAAAAAATCATCATTGCTAAGGCATTGATACTTACAGCAATAACCAGTAAAATTTTCATTAAAATAACCTTAATATTTTTAGTATAGAAAATGGCAGCTATAATACTAAATAGTACCGGCAGTAGCCCCAGGATTTTGCCAATAGTATTATTTGTAGCTTGGCTTGCAAAATCAATTAAAGAAATTATAATAAGAAATGAGCTTAGTAAATAAAAGATTACTTTTTGTAATTTACCCGGTGGACAAGCAAATAAGCAAATGATTAAGGCAAGATCAATCACCGCAATAAAAATAAAAAAATATAGCAAAAGGGTCATCATGGTAATCAACTCCTAATATAAAAATTTTGTGGCTTTAATTTTACAAAAATCAGATAAGATCTTTGTTTAAAAGTGCAGCACTTTCAGCCATTAAGTTGCTAATTGGCAAATGTTGAGGACATTGCTGCTCGCATTTTGTGCAAGCAATACAAGATGAGGCATTACTATTTTGAGGAATAGTATCTTTGTACATAAGATGCATAATTCGGTCATAGCCTGTAGTTCGAAAACTGTTAACAATATTAAAAATTTGTGGGATATTGATATTTTGAGGGCAAGATTTTAAGCAATATTTGCAATCTGTACAGTTGATTAAATTGTTTTTTCGCATTATGCTTATTGCTTGGTTAATTGTTTGATAGTCCAGTTCGCTGATTGCTTGAAAATCGCAAAATGTAGCCAAATTATCAGCCATTTGCTCCAAATTAGACATGCCACTTAAAACAGTAATGACGCCTTCTAAAGAAGCTGCATAAGATAATGCCCAACCGGCAGCCGATTTACCGGGATGAACACTATTGAATAAGTTATTAACCTCTGTAGTAACATTTGCTAATAAGCCGCCTTTAATCGGCTCCATAATAATTATTGGTATATTGCGCTTGCGTAAAAGATTATATAACTCAGCAGAATAAATAACCTTACTATCCCAATCCAAGTAATTTACTTGAATTTGCACAAATTCTATTTGTGGGTGATTATCTAAAATACGCTCTAATAATGGTGGATTACCATGAAAAGATATACCAAAATGCTTAATTAAGCCTGCTGCTTTTTTATCCATCCCCCATTCAAAACAAGCAAACTTATTATAGCTATCATAATGTGCTTCGGTTGTGATGCTATGTAGCATATAGTTATCAAAATAATCCACTCCGGCGCGTTCAAGTTGCTCAGCAAAAATTCTATCGGCATCTGCAGCCGATTTCATCTCCCAAATAGGCAATTTTGTGGTTAAATAGTAATTCTGGCGCGGATGCCGCTTAACCAAAGCTTTTTTGGCAATTTCCTCAGAGCCTAAATAGGCATAAGCAGTATCAAAATAGTTAAAACCTGCAGCTAAGTAGCTGTCTACCATTTGCTTTATCTGCTCAAAATCAAATTGGTCATCCTGTTTTGGTAAACGCATTAAGCCAAAGCCGAGCTTTGATGTGTTTTTGGTATTGATAGTCACCTTATTACCTCACTTCGTCATAGTTGATAGAAAAATCTTATTCTATAGAATAAACTGATTGTATAGAAATAACTTATTTTATAGAAATAACGTATAATTTAAAAATTAAGTTCCAGGGTAACCGGGCAATGGTCGGAGCCAAGAATATTCGGCAAAATATGTGCCGCCTTTACCCGCGGTATTAAATCTTCGCTAACAAAAAAGTAATCAATACGCCAACCAATATTACGATCCCTAGCACGCGTTTTCATATCCCACCAGCTATAATTTTCTCCCGTTTGATTAAATAACCTAAAGGTATCAACAAAACCGGCAGCAATTAATTTATCAATCCACTCTCTTTCCATGGGTAAAAAACCGGTTGATTTTTCATTTTCCTTAGGCCTTGCCAAGTCAATAGCTTGATGAGCAGTATTCACATCACCGCAAATAACCAAAGGCTTTTTATACTCTTTTGCCCAGGCTAGCATATCATCATAAAAATCCATTTTATACTGCAAACGTTCTTTACTACCACCCCCATTAGGATAATAGCAATTAAAAACCGTAAAATCGGCAAACTCATTGATTAAAACGCGCCCTTCAATATCAAATCTTGCAATACCCAAGCCATAACTGGTCTTTAAAGGATTCATGCGGCTAAATGTTGCTACGCCACTATATCCGGGCCGCTCGGCAGAACAGATAAAAGGATTATATCCTTGCCAGTTAAGTAAATCCGAAGGAATTTGCTCCGGCTTAGCCTTGATTTCTTGTATGCAAAAAATATCCGGATTTTGTTCGATAATTTGTGTCATAGCACCTTTTTTTACCATTGCTCTCACACCATTTACATTCCAGGAAATTAATTTTACCATTTTATCCTCCTTAAAACATTAATATCTTTTTATTTAAATTACTACTAATTGGTCAATATTTTACCAGATACTTTAATAGGTATTTGGGAAAGCATTTTAGCTAAGATATTAGCTAGTATTTTGCAGGTATCATTGTTTTGCTAAAGCCTGTGGTTGGTAACTGCAACTTTTATTCCAAGTCCTCATTTGTTAATTGCAGATCCGATTCTGATTGTTCCTCCCCTACCCTACGCAAACTGCGCTCTATACTGCGGCTTTTGCGTGCTGCATTATCTATGCTATTGCTGGCTTCCTGCAATTTTTTCTGAGTTTTTTGCAATAATAGACCAAAATCATTAAATCCTGATTTTACATTTGCCAAAATATGCCAAACTTCTTGGGCATGAGCCTCGATTGCCAAACTACGAAAACCCATTTGTAGGCTGTTTAATAAAGCTGCTAAACTTACCGGGCCGGCCGGAATAATATGATATTGTTTTTGCAAAATTTCTAAAAGCGCAGGTCGACGTGCTAGTTCACTATATAATCCTTCCAGTGGCAAAAACATAATTGCAAAATCGGTTGTATAGGGCGGGCAAATATATTTTTCGGAAATATCTTTGGCAAAGGCCTTGATTCTTGTTTCTAAATTTTTGCCTGCTATAAGCATTGCCTCACCATCCCCTGCTTCTTCTGCATTTAGCAATAACTCATAATCGCTTAAAGGGAATTTAGCATCAATAGGCAGGTATAAGGGCTGATTTTCATCCTGACCCGGCAAACAAATTGCAAATTCTACCCGCCAATTATGCTGAGGATTAACCGCAATATTACTACGATATTGATAGGGGCTAAGCATATCACCGAGCAGGCGTTCTAGTTGCATTTCGCCCAAAATTCCACGGTTTTTTACATTTGATAGAACTTTTTTTAAATCGCCTACTCCTTTAGCCAAGTTTTGCATTTCGCCTAAGCCACGATGTACTTGCTCTAAATTTTCGCTAACTAAAGCAAAAGAACTACCTAATCGCTTGCCTAGGGTTTGTTCCAACTTTTCATCAACAGTATGACGAATTAATTGCAAGTTTTGTTCATTACTTTGCTGTAAATTGAATAATTTTTGATCAACAGTATCTCTTAAACTAAGCATACGGTTATCATTTGCTTCACGTAAAGCATTAATTTGTAATAATAATGCCTCGCTTCGCTCGCTTTGATGTGCCATCACTTCCTGGCGCAATTGTTGGATTTGCAGCTGCTGCTGGTTAATCGATTGCTGCAATAATGCTTTTTGTTGCTCTAAATTACGGCTAATAAGTTGCTTGGTAAGTATTACGGTAATAATTAAACTGCAAATTATGGCAACTATTATATAAATCTCGTTCATTTTAACTCCTTGCTATATTTATCTGTTTGAAGTTTTTGTTAACAGCAACTAGGAACGCGGATGATTTTTTTCGTAAATTTGGCGCAAATGTTTATCGGCTATATGGGTATAAATTTGCGTGGTTGTAATATCACTGTGGCCTAAAAAATCCTGTACCAAGCGCAGATCTGCACCATTTGCTAAAAGATGTGTTGCCACCGAATGGCGCATAGTATGCGGGGTAAGGTCGATATTAAGTATTTTGCCATAGGCTTTGATGATTTTCCAAAAACCCTGCCGAGTAAGAGCTTGACCATTTTTATTCAAAAATAATTGCTGTGTTTTAGCTTGTTTTAATAATTGATTTCGCCCCCAGGCACAATATTCACTTAGGGCGGCAAGGGCAGTTTTACCAATTGGCACAATACGCTCCTTTTCACGCTTACCAAGGCAACGTACAAAGCCCAAATCCTGATTAATATCATATAAAGTGATATTTAATAATTCCGATACCCGAAAACCGCAAGCATAGATCATTTCCAGCATGGCTTTATCCCTTTGGCCGCGCGCTGTTTCGGTATCAGGCAAAAGCAATAAAGCGTCCACTTGTTCTATTGATAAAACTTGCGGCAAGTACTTATCCAAGCGAGGCTGCTTTATATTTAGGCCGGGATTATCCTTTAGCCCATATTCATTACAAATAAAAGTGCAAAAACCTTTAATCGCAGCTAAATGCCGCGAAATTGTAGTAGGGCTTTTATTTTGATCATGTAATCCATGAATATGTTTGCTGATATGCTCGCGCTGTATAGCAGGGGATTTGTGAATATTTTCGATAAGGCAAAAATTTAAGAATTGTTGCAAATCGTTTTGATAGGCACTAATGGTATGATCGGATAAAGATTTTTCGACCATTAAATAATTCAGATAACTTTCTATATCCCAGGCTAGGTCACTTTTAGGTTTTTTATTCATTTTGAATCCTCAAAACCGATTTATAAAAGGCAATTTATTTACTTGATAATAATTCGCCAAATATGTTCTTTTTCCTGCTAGAACAATATATCTTCTATTGACTTAAACTTAATATTATTGGTTTTTAATTTATTATAGGATGGGCAAAGCCCTCCAATAGCTTATTTGGTAAAATCGAATTATTAGCATTTGCCAACCAATCAATTTTGCAAATTAGCATCTTAGAGGGCTATGTTACTTATCGTTTTGGATAGTATTTAAGTTGGCCTATACGGGGAAATTAAATTCATCCATTCTTTATTTAGATTTTGATTTAATCTTCCCCAAGCTCCCATTCTTCTTTACGGAAACCAAATGCCAATTTATCAAACTGCGCCGATGGCTGGTTTGTGTTGGCTACCCCGGTTTGCGGATTAGCATGATTAGCTAGTGGCACTGGGCTTAAGCCAATATCAACCTCCTCAATATCCGTATTGTTTGGCATGGTTTCGCCGGTCGGATTTTGGTTATTGCTATTGGCAATAGGCTCTTCGCCATTAAGTGCAGGATTTTGTTCTATACCTGCCACCTGTATTGCTGGATTTGGTAATTCCTGGGTTGGTAACTCTTGAGTTGGTAACTCTTGAGTTGGTAACTCTTGGTCTGTTATTGTTGATGTTTGATTTAGGTTTGGGTCTTGATGGCTATTTACTTCTTGATCAGGCAAATCTTGATTATTGCCTATCTCGGGATCATTGTCTTGCTGCGAATCATTATTTCTATCAATATCTCTATTGTTTTGTTGGGGCTGATTTATCGGTGAATTATCATCATTAGATCCATCATTAGATTCATCATTAGAGTCATCATTAGAGTCATCATCGGTTGGTGGATCAATAGGTGGTGTCGGTGGCTTTTCGGTTTTTTTAATAAATAAGCCAAATTGATTGATATTAGCTGAATCAAATTCTAGGTAGTCATTGAATATCCTGGCCTGCACCGAAGTAGGCATGCCATCATCATTGCTAAGAAAAACTACATTTACTTGATGCAGTTCCGGATCTAAACCGCTTAAATCTAGTTTTGTTGTTGCTATGGAATCGTTTAATTCAATTAAATAAATTAAGTCTCCTAAGCTATTATTTGCAGCATGATTTATTAAAGGCAGGATAGCATAATTATCGGTTATTTGTTTTCTGATATCCTCAGTAATATTAGCTAAGCCAAGGGAAGTAAAATCAGCCCAGGTAAGTGGTAGATTATTGATTACTTCTACTGTTTTGCTAATAGTTACACCATCATAAGCTGCTGTTGACTGAACAGTGGCTGTGATTGTATAGCTTCCCTCTGTAAAGAAATCATATGGATAGTCACTCTTTAACGGTAACCCCTCATATGTAATTAAACTATCATCTAAACTCATGCCATCTACACTGGCGCTAGCTTTGGGAATTTGGCCATTGAGATTGATTTGAGCCGGTAAATTAAACTCAATCTGCGCTTGAGGCTTATTTGATGTGATGATACTTACCGTAATTTGGGGTAAGCTAAGCCCGGGATATTGATAATTAGAATCAGTAATACTGGCCGTGTAAATAAAAGTAGCGGCAGCTATGGTGCTAAAAGTTTTGCCATCTTCTAAAACCCAAGTTACATCAATATCCATCGATGTGGTTGAATTAGTCGCAGGATTAGAATAATTAATCGCAATCTGTGGTGGCAAAGTGGGCTCGGTTATGCTTGCGCCAGCATTATATGTTTGCCGGGCAATAGCTTCATCTAAGGCAGCAAAGGAGGTAATGGTGATATTCTCTGCTAAAGCAAGCAAGGGAAAAGCAAATAATATCAATACAGTTAACAGGGCAATTGTTGTAATCCTTTTTTTTCTTTTCATAGTCCTATCCCCTTTATATTTTTATTAGCAAAATTAATATTTTGCTATATTTAAGGTTAGTTGGCTATGGGTTTAATATGCCTAAAGATAAATTATATATATATAGATATAGTATAAATGTAAAAAAATTTACATTTATACTTAAATTACAGTAATTACATGAATTGGGCTACATAAAATAATTACCTACCTTTTAGAAAAATTTATAGTAAACTTATTAGCAGAATTGTTTAAAACTAAATTAATAAAAATCACTTTTTAATATTGTATCATAATCCGAATAATCACACAATATTTTTTTAGTAAAAATATGCATATATTTTGCGACATATACAATAATTTGTAAAAACATGCTGTTTTTTAGTTGAATTTGACGTAAATTTTGTTAAAAAAAGAGGAGTTAATTTGACGATTTGATAATTGTCAAATTAAAACAAGGGTATTTTTAGTAATTAAATGATAAATATCAATTAAAATTGACGATTTTATAATAAAGTATAATCGCAGCTATTATTTAAATTGTTATTATAGGTTTCTGAATCTTTGCAAAGATGGCAGTTTTAATACAACCATTCCTAAAATAATAGCCATAATGCCGGCAATGATAAACAAAATATTTACCCCACTATAATCAGCAAAAACGCCGCCTACAATTAAGCCCAGTGGCATCCCAAAATTACGCGAGCTATTAATTACCGCAAAAGCCCTGCCCAAAAAGTCCTGCGGGATGGTTAGCTGGCAAATTGCCCGATTAATACCATGATAAAATGGTATAGCAAAACCGGTTATAAAAGATAAAATCATAAAAATATAATAGCTATTGCTGGCTAATAATCCAATAATAAAAATGCTAAGGCCATATAAAAAAATCGAACCGGCCATACCCTGAATTTTAGGAATTTTATGAGCAAAACGGCCCAGAGTAAAGGCGCCTAATAGCGAGCCAATAGCTAAAATAATTTCCACATATCCGGCTTGAGCGGTAGTTATTTTAAAATAAATTAAAGAAATATGTGGATAAAGTGTACCAATAGGTGCATAGATAGCACAATACAAAACCCCCAAAATTACGAGCGCAATTATTCCCTCTTGCTTTTTTAATAATTGCAATCCTTCTTTAGTTTCTTTTATTATATATGTTTTGTTACTTTTTTGATGGCTAAAGTTTTCCTTAGGCAATTTTACAATTAAAAGAATTATCGTAGCCAACAAAGCGCCAATGGTATCCAGTAAAATGATAAAAGAAATATGAAATACTTCGTATAGGGTAATTGCCAGCCCCGGGCTTAAAATAAGGCTCATGTACAAAAATGTTTGCGCATAGCCTGCATATTGCATCAGATAATCTTTAGGCACAATTAAGGGGGTAAGGGTTTGGGTAGCCGGCTCATGAAAAGAATTGCAAAGCGAGCGCAATACCAATACCATAAGTATTGCCCAAATAGGCATATTATCAGTAAAAGCCAAAATCGCCAGCCCTAAGCTAATTATGCCAATACCTAAATCGGCTATAATTAAAATTTGCTTTTTGGGATAGCGATCGATAATGGGGCCGGTAAATGGGCCGAGAATTGCCTGCGGCATAAAACCGGCTAAAGTAGCCAAAGTTAAATTTAAGGCCGAGCCGGTAGCTAAAGTTATATGCCATACAATGGCCATTTGCATAATAGAGCTGCTTAATAAAGAAATTGATTGGCCAAATAAAATGGCAAAAGCTTTACGCTTATAATTTTCTATCATTTTAATCCTTTTAAACTGAAATTTAATATATAGACAATTAAAATTTCGCCTGAGCATCTTGCAGTTAGTTGACATAGCAGAACTATGTCGCCTTCTTTCTCAATGCTCAGGCGAAATTTTTTATCGCCACTATTATTAACTTATAGCTAAATCAGGCCAGCTAAGGTGTTAACAAAGCCCGAATTGATCGCTTAGAGTTTTGTCGGCATACTAGGTTGCAGCTTTAGCTTTATTTATTCAGCAGCTTTTTCTGCCTTAACTTGGGCTATGATTTTTTCGGCAATATTGCCAGGTACTTCTTCATAACCGGAAACATGCATTGTAAATTTACCACGACCCTGGGTTATCGAACGTAAATCAATTGCATAACGATGCATCTCGCTTAAAGGCGCTTGCGCTTTAATAACTTGCCGCTTGCCCATCTGCTCCATACCCATTATCCGACCACGCTTAGTATTAATATCACCCATGATATCGCCCATGTATTGATCGGGTACAATAATTTCTACATCCATTACCGGCTCTAAAAGTACCGGCTTGGCTTGCTCCATACCCTTTTTAAAGGCCATATTGGCCGCAATCTTAAAGGCCATTTCGCTGGAATCTACATCATGATAAGAGCCGTCTACCAAAGTAACCTTAATATTAGATACCGGGAAACCGGCTAAGATACCCTCTACCAGGGATTCTCTCATACCCTTTTCCACAGCCGGAATATATTGCTTAGGTACCGAACCACCAAAGATTTTTTCCTCAAAGGTAAACTCATTTTCATAATCGGGCTCGATATCAATCTTTACGTGACCATACTGACCATGGCCGCCCGATTGTTTTTTATGCTTGCCTTCTACAGTTTTGGCGCTGCCTCTAATCGTTTCCTTATAGGCAACTTTCATCTCGACCGGATCCACCTCTACCCCGAATTTGCGTTGCAAACGGTCGATAACAATATTCAAATGTGCTTCGCCCATGCCGGTAATCAAAGTTTGACGAGTAACCGCATTCTTTTCATAACGCAAGGTGGGATCTTCTTCCAATAAACGGTTGATAGCATTGCCCAATTTATCTTCGTCACCCTTGGTTTTAGGTACAATAGCCATCGTTAAAGTAGGCTCGGGGAAATCAATACCATCTAAAACAATTTCGCTATCTTTAGTGGTTAAAGTGTCGCCGGTAGTGGTAACGGCCAGCTTGCTTAGGCTGCCGATATCGCCTAAATTAAATTCCGCCAATGGGATACCGTTTTTGCCCTGCAAGGTGGATAGCTGCGCCACCTTTTCATCAGCGGCTTTACCGGGATTATACATAGTGCAATCACCCTTTAAGGTGCCGGACATTACTTTAAACATGCTAATTCTACCCACAAAGGCATCGGCCATTGTTTTGAAAATTAAAGCAGCCGGTGCTTCTTGAGCGGCCTCGGCATCTAAATGGTTTAAAGGATCGGGCGCATAAGCATTGATAAAGTTCATGAATAAATCAATACCAATATTCTTTAAGGCGCTACCACATAAAACCGGCACAACTTTGCCTTGGGCAATACCCAAACGCAGGCCTTCGTTAATTTCGGCGGCAGTTAATTCCTCGCCATCTAAATATTTTAAGGTGATATCATCATCGCCTTCGGCGGCAGCTTCTACCATCATTTCGCGATAATGCTCTACTTCATCGGCCATATCGGCGGGTATTTCAATTTCCTTGGCTTTGCCATCAGTATATTGATAAGCTTTTAAGGTAAGCAAATCGATAATACCATTAAAATCGGCCTCCTGGCCAATCGGAATTTGCACAGGCACTATCTGACGGGTTAAAACATCAGACATATTATCATGCACTTTGAAAAAATCGGCATTTTCGCGATCCATGCGATTTACAAAGGCTAATAATGGGATATTGGCTTCGTCGGCCATTTCCCAGATTAATTCGGTGCTAACTTCAACGCCGGCTACGGCATCTAAAAGCATTACTAAGCTATCGGCTACTTTTAAGGCGCTATTTACTTCGCCAAAAAAATCGGAAAAACCGGGAACATCAAGTACATTTATTTTATTATTTTGCCATTCTAAGGCTAAAAGCGATGTATTAACCGTACTTTTGCGTTTTAATTCTTCGGGATGATAATCGGAAACTGTATTGCCATCATCAACCTTACCTAGCCTATTAACCGCCCCGGTATTGAAAATCATGGCTTCGGCCAGCGAAGTTTTGCCGGCCCCTTGATGAGCAACTAAGCCCACATTGCGAATGTTTGCAGATGGATAAACCTTCATTAAATAGCCTCCTTGTAATCAATTTAATGTGTTATGTAACACATAGTAATATAAAAGTTATATCTAAAAACCTTTTATATTCCACCTACATATATTATATATTTGATAAGCAAAACCCTTTTTTACCAACTCAAAAATCTCAAGTTTTCTGATAATTATTTTCTAATTTTGTAACACTTAGGACAAGAAAACATATATTGACATTGAGGAAAAGAAAACCCAGGAGGTAATTTTTATGACTACAACTATTCAAAATCAAGCATCGATCACCTATTTATCTAATGGTAGTAGCGCAAGTGCAACTTCTAATATTGCTACTACCCAAATCGAATCCAATTTGGAAATTACCATTACTTGTTTGGAAAGTTCTTATCAGGCCCATGATTATTTAACCTATACCATTACTGTAAAAAATAATGGTAGCACCACCTATACTAATGCGCTGATTAATCATAACTTAGGCACTTATTTCTATACGCCGGTGGGCTTGATATCTTCGATTAGCGTATCACCGCTTACCTATATCGGCCCCAGCCAACTTTATCTTAATGGCCTGTTTACCGGTAATCTTATCCCCTCGGTAACGGCTAATAATGTGCAGTATGGGCTAAGCACCATCGAGCCCTATTCCATAGTAAATATTATTGCTAAATACCAGGTAAATGATTATGCTGAATTAGAAGTTGGCAGCTCGATAACCGCTATTGCCAGTGCCACGGCCACCAATTTAGCCGAGATGATTAGCGATCAATGCACTACCCCCGTTGCCGAGTATACCGATGTTACTATTATCAAGCATATGTGCCCCAATCCAATTGTGGAAGGTGCCGATATCAGCTATTTCTTTAATTTAAGCAATGCCGGTAATATCGAAGCCACTAATTTGGTTTTAACCGATACCTTTGATCCTGCCCCGCCGGCAATCGGCAGTGTTACTTTAAATGGCACGCTTTTAGATAGCTCTTTATATAGCTATACTGCCGGCACTTTAACCTTACCTTCTACCGCAACTACCTTTACCATTACTATACCGGCAGCCACCTTTAGCCAAGATGCAACCGGCTTAGTAACCACCTTCCCCGGCACCAGCGAAATTGTGGTTGTTGGCACCGGCGGCGGCACAATATCTTAATTAAAAGATCAGGAGGTAAGTATTATGACTACTATTGTAAACCAAGCTACAGCAACTTATTTAAGTAATGGCCAAAGCCAATCTATTGTTTCTAATGTGGCAACCACCGAGCTGGTGGGCCCTGTTGAGGGCACTACTTTATCTATCGAAAGCAATAATGATGGTTATTTGCCTTGCCAGGTATTATCTTATATTATTGCCGTTAATAATACCGGTACTGTAACCTATAATAATTTTGACATTATCTTTAATATGGGCACCTATACATTTGGCGGCCTAACCTTAACCCCACTTGATTATATTGGCCCTTCCTTTTATTATTTAGGTGGTATATATCAAGATCAGATTACCCCTACTGTAAATGCCAATAATATTGTTTACACTTTTGCTACCTTTGCTCCGGGCGATGCAATTATTATTGCCTTAAGAGTAAAAACCAATGAATATGCCCAGCTGGAAGTAGGCAGTAGCATTGACATTGTGGTAGATGTAGATGCCGATAATCTGGATTTAACCCAAGCTGCCACCCATACAACCCCGGTTGCCAATTATACCGATATCGATATTTACAAGCATATGTGCCCTAATCCGGTTATCGAAGGCGCACCGCTTAGTTATTTCTTTAATATTAGCAATAAAGGCAATATAGCAGCTACCGATATTGTATTAACCGATACTTTCGACCCTGCTCCTACCGTTTTGAGTTCTGTAACTGTAGATGGAGTTAGTGTTGCAAGTAGTGATTATAGCTATAGCGGCGGTACCCTAACCATCCCGGCTGTGGCCAGCAGTTTTTCGATAACGGTAGATGCCGCGGCAATGAGCCAAAGCGCTGTTGATGGCATAGTAAGCGTAACGGCGGCCAATAGCGAAATTGTGGTTGTTGGTAGTTTAAGTTAGATTTGGCTAGCTAAAAAACAAGTATCCCTTGACATGTTAAGGGATACTTGTTTTAATATACATATCAAGGATTGTTGCTTTTGGGTTAGCGGCTAGTCCTAAATATTTTGGTTAACCGCTTAAATTACCAGTTTAAGCGGTTTTTGCTATTTATCTTTTAAAGCCTATTTTTAGGGCAAAAATTACTTGCAGCTTATGGTTGATATTTCACTAGAAATATAAGCCAATACATCCGCCTCTAAGGCCAACAAATCCTGGTTATTTTGCAGTAAATTATAATTGCTTGCTTCAAACCACTTAATATTCTGATCACGCTTAAACCAGGTTAACTGCCTTTTGGCAAAACGACGAGTATCGCGCTTTAAATGCTCTATTGCCTGCTGATAGCTGTATAGCCCCTGCAAGTATGCGGCTAAATGGCGATACCCCAAGCCCTGCATAGCAGTGCTTGCGGGGCTAAGGCCATCATTTAATAATTGTTCAACTTCGGCTAAAAAGCCGGCTTGCATCATTAAATCAACTCGATATTCAATACGTTGATATAAAATCTCTCTTGGCCAGTTTAAGCCAATGATGATAGCGGGATAATCAAGAACTTGCTTATTAATACCAGCAGCAGACGCCGCACCGTTTTGATGGCAAATCTCCAAAGCCCGAATTACCCTTTTAAGATCATTAGCATGAATACGCTTAGCGGCAATAGGATCGCTAGCTGCCAATTGCTGATGCAAATATTCATTGCCCCATTGCTTGGCTTCGGCCAATTTTTGCTCCCTAAATTGCCAATCGGGCGGGGGCGCATCCTGATAATTATTGGCATAGAGCAGGGCATTAATATATAAACCTGTGCCACCTGCAACTATGGGCTGCTTTTGCTTAGCATAAATTTGCTCGATGGCCAGCTTAGCATCAATGGTAAATTGCGCTACATTATAATTAGTGTTTGCAGGGCAAATATCCAGCAAATAATGGTTGATACCCTGCATTTCGGCAGCATTAACTTTAGCCGTTCCAATATCTAAACCTTGATAAACTTGCATCGAATCGGCCGAGATAATCTCGCCCTCTAAAGCCTTAGCCAACGAAACTGCCAAGGCAGATTTGCCGCTAGCCGTTGGCCCAATTATAAAAATTAATGGCCGATTTTGCTGATTAATCATTAGCCCCTCCTAACGTAAAAAGCGCTTGCGAATTTCATCAGTAGCAATTTTGATGGCCAATGGTCGGCCATGTGGGCAGGTAGCTGCATTTTTGCAATTATCCAAATCATTAAATAAGGCGCTGATATCGGCCTTGGTTAAATAGCGATTGGCCTTAATCGCCTTTTTGCAGGCCATCATAAAAATCTGCTCTTTACGAATACGGCTGATATCGGCCTCGGCTTCGGCCAAACTATGCAATAATGAACGCAAAAATTCCTCGGGTTCCGCCCCTTGATACCAGAGCGGCACACCACGAATTAAATAATTATTATCACCAAAAAACTCCAGTACAAAACCTAAATCGCTTAAATGCAAAATTGCCTCGGTAAGCCAAATATGCTCCTCGGCACTAAGCGTGATATTTAAAGGCAAGGCCAGCAGATTGCTAGCAGCACTTTTGGTTTGAGCTTGAGCTGCTATTTGCTCGAACAAAACCCGCTCATGGGCGGCATGCTGATCGATTAAAAGCAGGCCATCAGCCTCGGCAGCCACAATAAAGCTGCCCTCTAGCTGCCCTAATACTTGCAATTCGCTAAATTTTAAAAGTTGATTTTTAGCGATATCATAATTTTCATTACTTAAATCAAAAACGGTTTTTTGCTCGCTGGCAGGCAATTGCTTTTTGGGGCTAAATACCTGCTGAGATGCATTATTATTCTGCTGAGCAGTTGCCAAATTTGCTTGCGGCCGCCCGGGCTGCTCGGCTGGCTCGGGCCGGGTATTATTATTGATGCGGCTTAAAGTTGCCCCCAAGGTTTGAAAATCCAAATTAGCCGATTTGGCCTCGCCCAAGCTAAACTTGGTATTACGCCTAACTACATCCTCATTAAAAGCCTCCAGCTTAGTGAAAGTTGGCTCTAAATCTATACTATTTGTACTTGTATTAAGCGTGTCATATTGTGGGCTTTTTTTAGTTTCCAAACGTGGCGCTAAGGCCTCCTGATGATAAATGGCTTGTTGCAAGGCTTTAGCCATTTGCTCTTTAATCAAGGCAGGTTCGGCAAATTTAATTTCCATTTTGGCCGGATGAACATTAATATCAATGCGATCGGGCGCTAATTCCAAGCTAAGCACCACAATCGGATAGCGTTTAGCCGGTAAAAGGGTATAATAAGCATCATCAATCATCTGGCTTAATTCACGGCTTTTTAGCCAACGATTATTCACAAAAAATGTATAATTATTACGATTAGAACGAGATAAATCGGGCAAAGAAATCAAGCCTTTTACTTTAAAAGTTGGCTCTTGATAATCAACCGCCAGCATTTTGCCTAAAACTTCGCGGCCATAAATGGCAGCCAAAACTTGATTTAAATCGCCACGCCCATCGGTGGTGAAAATTTTTTTTGTGCCCTGTACCAGGCTAAAAGCAATAAGGGGATTAGCTAAAGCCATTTTTTGCACAGTATCGATAATCAGCCCCAATTCCCAACGCGGGCTTTTAAGAAATTTTTTGCGAGCAGGCGCATTATAAAATAATTGATCAATCAAAAATAAGGTGCCTTTTTTGCCGGCAGTAGGCTCGGGGATAGTAGCCCGACCATCGCTAACCTGCATAGTAAAGGCATGATCGGCATTTTCCACCTTAGAAGTTATAGTCATCTTACTTACCGAGGCAATCGAAGGCAGGGCTTCGCCCCTAAAACCCAAACTTAAAATATTATCCAAATCGGCCAATTTGCGAATTTTACTGGTAGCATGCCTTTGAATGGCCATGCGCATATCCTCGGCTATCATGCCACGACCATTATCAACAATTTGCATTTTAGTGCAATCGGAATTAAAAATCTTGATATCAATGCGGCTAGCTGCGGCATCAATAGCGTTTTCGATTAATTCTTTAATCACCGATTGCGGCCGCTCTACCACCTCGCCGGCGGCAATTTGATTAGCAGTATGGCTATCTAAAAGCCTAATTTGGCCTTGATTAATGCTCATAATTTACTCCAGTAATTTTTTACGCCATTCGGCAATTAAAGTTAGCGCTTTAAGTGGGGTTAAAGTGTCACAATCAATGCTTAAAATTTGCTCCACAACCTCCTGCTGGGCAGGGTTATCCTCTACCCCTAAATAATCGGCAAAACTAATTTGCTGATCGGAAGCAATTTTAGCCTGCAGGCGTTTTTCATGCTCTAATTCGCCAAGAATTTGGCGCGCCCTAAATAGCAAAGAGCCGGGCAAACCAGCAAGTGCCGCCACATGAATGCCATAACTTTTATCGGCGCCACCTTTAACTATATTATATAGGAAGATAATTTTGCCCTGCTTTTCCCGCACATCAACCGAATAATTTTTGATTAAAGGAAAATTATCGGCCAGGGAAGTTAGCTCATGATAATGGGTAGCAAACATAGTTTTAGCCGCCACCGCAGGCTGAATTAAATATTCGGCCACTGCCCAAGCTATGCTTAAGCCATCAAAAGTGCTGGTACCACGGCCAATTTCGTCCAGGATAACCAGGCTATCTTTAGTGGCATGTCGCAAAATATTGGATGTTTCGGCCATTTCCACCATAAAGGTGCTTTGGCCGGAAGCCAAGTCATCACTGGCCCCAACCCTGGTAAAAATCCTGTCCACATGGCCAATAATGGCCTCTGATGCCGGCACAAAACTGCCAATTCTAGCCAAAATTACAATTAAAGCAGCTTGTCGCATATAGGTGGATTTACCGGCCATATTTGGCCCGGTAATTAAAATTAATTGCTGACTTTCATTATCCAGCAATAAATCATTGGCCATATAATTTTCGGCCCCGATAATCTTTTCTACCACCGGATGACGCCCTTCGATAATTTCGATTTTAGCTTGATCATTTACCAAAGGCTTGCAATAATTATAATCGGTGGCTGTTTTGGCCAAGCCTTGCAAAACGTCCAAATAAGCCAGTATTTCGGCACTATATTTTATGCGCGGTGCACATATTGCCACCTGCTGCCGCAACTGGCAATAAATTTCATATTCCAGGCTAATTAACTTTTCCTTGGCAGTTAATATTTTTTCTTCTTCCAGCTTTAAAGCCTCGGTAATATAACGCTCGCCGCCGGCTATGGTTTGCTTACGAATATAATGGGCAGGAACCAAATCTAGCTGCGATTTAGATACTTCGATATAATAACCGAATACCTTATTAAAGCCAATTTTTAAATTACGAATACCGGTATTTTCTTTTTCGGCAACCTCTAATTGCAAAAGCCTTTGACGGCTATTTTGGGCAATATCACGCAGCTCGTCAACCTGGGCATCATAGCCGGTTTTGATTAAATTGCCTTCCTTAATACCCACCGGCAAATCCTGATCACTTAATATATCATCAATTAGCCGATAGCTATCTTCCAGCAAATCCAGTTCATCTAATAAAAAACGCAGGTAATAGCATTGATATTGCGCCAAATGACGAAAAATTTGCGGCAAAAGTTTTAATGAGGCCTTTAAGGCCGCCATATCCTTGGGCGCAGGGTTGCCATGGCAAATTCTGGCCAAAAGACGAGGCATATCATATACTTGCTTTAAATTTTCACGCAAATCTGCCGTAACTAAAGGCAGGCTTATCATTTCCTCAATGGCATCTAAGCGCATATTTACATGGGCAGATTGCTGCAAAGGCTTTTCCAGCCAAGCACTTAAAGTGCGGCTGCCCATCGCCGTTAGCGTATTATCGATAACATCTAATAAAGTGCCATGTTTTTTGCCGGTACGCAAAGAATTTGTTAATTCCAAATTGCGACGGCTAACCGCATCTATGTATAAAAATTCACTAATATTGTAATAACGAATACTATCGATATGATTTAAAGCACGTTTTTGGGTATGATTAAGAAAATGCAAAATATAAGCAGCCGCCAAATAGGCCTCTTGATGTTCATCATAACCGATGGCCATGCCGCTGGCCAACTTAAATTGAATTTGTAATAATTCCCGAACATTTTTTTTGATAAAAGGCTGATCATAAACCGGGCTAATCATCCCCTGCCAATGCTCTTTAATGCGCAGCTTAAAAAATTCCTCATCGATTAATTCCGTTGGCAAAATTAATTCGGCCGGATTAATTCTTAATATTTCATCAGCAAGCTTATGCCAGCTATCGGGCTCGCAAATTTCGGTAGCCATAAATTCGCCGCTGGAAATATCGATATAGGCCAGGCCAAAGCTGCGTCCGCCATCGGCTGCCTGCTTTAAGCTAATCGCTGCCAAATAATTGGCCGATTTTTCCTCCAGCATATTTTCTTCTACTAGGGTGCCGGGGGTAATAATGCGTACCACGCCACGCTTAACCAGGCCTTTTGTTTTTTTAGCATCTTCTAATTGCTCGCAAATTGCTAGCTTATAGCCTTTTTCGGTAAGCTTGGCCGCATAATTATCAACGGCTTTAGCAGGCACGCCGCACATCGGCACCTTTTTGCCACCACCGCTATCACGAGCTGTTAATTGAATCGATAATTCCTTAGAAATCAAAAGGGCATCGTCCATAAACATCTCGTAAAAATCACCCAAGCGAAAAAAGAGCAAACAATCGCTGTATTGCTCTTTTAGGTCTTGATATTGTTGCATCATTGGTGATATAATAGACAAAGCAACTCCTTCCAACTAAAATTACTGAGCCTTAAGTAAATTATTGATATTAGTAGGTTGATAATCGCTGATAAAAATCGAATCGTCCTGAATAATGGCCACTTTTAGGGGAGTTTCTTTTAGTTCTTCGGGCAAAGTTGCCACATGCTCGGCAATCCGAAGCTGGCGCGAAGCCAAAACATAAGCCACGATATAGGCATTTTTGTCGCCCTCGGCACCGGCATGGAGTAGCCCGCGGCAAGTACCCATCACGATAATCGAGCCGCTGGCAATAATTTCGCCACCGGGGTTGATATCGCCCATAATAACAGCATTGCCGCGAATATTTAGCTTTTGACCACTGCGCACGCCGCGCATAATCATCACCGTATCGCCGCCATGTGCCTGGTAAGTGGTATCTTCACGCCGCTCTTCCTGCACATTATGCTTAAGTTGCTCGGTTTTTTGCATATGGTATTTGTCCATAATTCGCTCAATAACCGCAATTTCCTCCGGGCTAAAAACATCGCTATCGGCGATAATATACTCGGCATTGATAAAAAAATCGCCGCTGGTTAGCAGTTTTTCTTCTAAGGCTGCGCATAATTCGGCAAAGCTGGCCTCCAGATTATTAAATGTAAAAATCAAACCGGAATTAGAGCCTTTAATATTAACCAGGCCTTTATTCATAATTTTTTATCCCCTTTTTCGGCATTATTTTTGCTAAACTATATTTTTCGGCAAAAGTGTAAAAATTTCCTGCAAGTAAGGAGTCTATTATGCGTTATGGATTTGATGAATTATTTAAACGTTTTAAAAGGGCAGTAAGCGCCCATGATTTACTAAATGATGAGCAGCCTTTGATGATCGGTTTATCGGGCGGCAAGGATAGTTTGGCTTTGGCCTATTGCTTGCATAAATTTTTGCGAATTTCTAAATATAAATATCCCTTGGCGGCCGGCCATATTAGCCTGGGTTTTGCCGAAGACGATTTAAGCAATATGCAAAATTTTTGCGATGAGCTAAATATACCGTTTTTTTATCAAAAAACACAAATCGGCGAGATTATTTTTGATATCCGCAACGAGAGTAATCCCTGCTCTTTATGTGCCAAAATGCGTCGGGGTGCTTTAAATAGCCTGGCCAAGGACAATGGCTATTCAAAGATTGCTCTGGGGCATCATCAGGATGATGTGGTGGAAACTTTGATGCTCAATTTGTTTTTTGAGGGTCGCGCCGGTGCATTTAGCCCCTCTACCTATTTAGATAGAATGGATTTAACGGTAATTCGCCCTTTTGTTTATGTGCCTGAAGATTTGATTAGCTATGTAGCTCGTAAGGAAAATTTGCCGATTACCCCAAGTAATTGCCCTCATAATTGCTTAGGCAAAAGGCAGGAGATTAAAGCCCTGCTTAAGGGCATGGAAAAGATTGCACCTTATGGCAAAGATCGGGTGGTAAGCGCCTTAGAGCGATTGCATAAAGATAAATGGGATGGCTTTTGATTGAGGGCTCATGTTCGTTAAAATGTATATTTTGCAACAAATTCTAAGTTGTCATATAAGGAGGTATTTATGTTTACAATTAATGATGTCGCAAACAATAAGCAAAATTATCAGCATTTATTGGCTGCTATCGATGATTTGCTGGCCGGTGAAACTAATATTATTGCCAACTTGGCTAATATTACGGCCTTTATCAATGGCTATTTAACCGATTTTAACTGGGTAGGGTTTTATTTACTGGAAGCAGATACCCTTGTTTTAGGGCCTTTTCAGGGTGGGCCTGCTTGCATACGGATTCCACTTGATAAAGGGGTTTGCGGAGCGGCAGCCAGCCAAAGGCGGGTTATTTGTGTTAATGATGTTAATCAATTTCCCGGTCATATCGCTTGCGATAGTGCTTCTAAATCGGAAATTGTTTTGCCAATCTATCAAAATGAGAAAATATACGGCGTTTTGGATATAGATAGCCCACTCTTAAATCGCTTTGATGCAGATGATGAGCAATATTTAACCGAAATTGCTGCTAAAATTTCCCGATTTTTAAGCCAAAGCTAAACTTGAGGTAAAAATGACCATAATTAAACCAGGTAATTCTTTAATTGCTTATAGTATTAGCCATTTTATTGTTGATTTTTGCTGCTTTTATTTTTTGTTAGGCCTACTTAGGCCACAAATGCCCGATGTCGAAACTTATGCAATTGCCCTTTTAGGCTATAATATTGTAGCATTTGGGGTACAAGCTTTGGTAGGAATTTTTTATGACCGCCATCCTCGTTTGCCAATTGGCCTGATTGGCGTGCTTTTAGTGGGCTTGGCCTTATTGCCTTGGCCTTTAATTTGGCTGCGCCTAATTATTATTGGCTTAGGCAATGCGGCCTTCCATATTGGCGGCGGTGTGGATAGCCTGGTGCTGGCCAAAGGTATGACCCGTAGCGGCATTTTTGTTTCTACCGGGGCAATTGGTGTGCTTTTGGGTACTATGGCCGGCCAGGCGGTAATTAGCAGCCTTTATGTTTGGGCGCTTTTAGCTTTGGCAATTTTGCTCTTAGTTTTCAATACCTTTAGCCCGGCGCGAATAGCCTGGCCACCACAAGCAATATTTAAATATAATACGCAGCTAGGGCTATATATGGTTTTGTTATTGGCCTGCCTATCAATTATTATTCGCTCTTTTAGCGGGGTATTAATACCCAAACCATGGGTCAATGATGCGGCTATATTAACCTTTATGCCGGCTATTGCCTCGGCCTTGGGCAAGGCTTTGGGCGGCATTGGTGCCGATAAATTCGGCCCACGATTAGTAGGTAGTTTATCTTTGGTTTTAGCTGCTGTTTTATTTGCTTTTGCTAGCCAATATGCTTTAAGCGGTATATTGGGTATATTCTTTTTTAATATTTGTATGCCCATAACTTTATGCACTATTTATGCAGCATTGCCTAATTCTCCGGGTTTAAGTTTTGGCCTAACTACTTTAGCTTTATTAATCGGCAATATGCCCTTGTTTTATATGATTATTCCGGAAAATATTGGCCTATACCTGGTGGTTATTACCAGTTTATTATCAGCTTTATTTATCTATTTAACGGCCGCTAAAAGGCCAAGCATACTTGACAATTAAACTTAATTTGTTTATAATATGATTAATCTAAAAAGGTGGTTTTAATTATGAATTTATTATTTAATTTAGCAGATGTTGCGATCGAGCCGGAAGATGTGCTAACTGTTAGCACTAATGATGCTATGTTTTTTATCTTTATGATTTTTGCAATTATTATTTTGGCAATTGGTGCTATTACTTTTTTGATTATTCGCAAAGTTCGTAAAAAAAATATTAAGTAGGTATTTTATGACAAATATTTATCGTAAAATAAACCGTTTATTTAGTAACACTATTTTTGATGCAGCATCGCCGGTTTTATTTTTAGTTCTTTTAGGCGTGCCGCTTCTATTAGTTATTGGGGTAATCATAATTGTGGTTTTAGTTATTAGGGAAATACGCAAAAATAAAGCTTAAGGAAATATCATGAATTTATTATCTGTTTTAGCAACTGTAAATGGTCAGCCGGTTAGTTTATTATTGGGAAAATCTTTATTGTTTTTTGTTGGCTTTTGTGTGCTAATCTTTTTTGGCTTTAAGGCCTCTGCCGATATCGAGCGCAAAAAGCGTAATGCTGCCAATGCCGACAATAAAAAAGCATGATTTATCTGCTTTTTTTTAAAGCCTTAGCCTTTACCTTAATAATAGAAATAGCTTTGATTGGCTTAATTACCCGCAAGCAGCGTTTTATTTACCCTTGTTTTTTAGTTAATTTACTTACTAATCCCCTGCTTAACCTACTGCTATTTTTATTAGTGCCTGCTTTGGGCAATAACTACTATTATCAATTGCTAATAATTTTGGAACTGGCGGTGATTATTAGCGAAGGCCTTTTGTATGCTTATATGCTGGCTATTAGTAAAAAGGCTGCTTTAGGGTTATCTTTACTGTTAAATATTATATCTTATTTTATTGGCTATTTTTTGCTTTAATAGCCTTATTTTAATAGTTGTTTTTTAAAAGGGGCTGTTGCAAATAAAACTATTTGCGGCAGCCCCCTTTTTTTCATCATAACTGTTATTGGTTTCTTGCTTGATTTTGAGGGCTGTTTTGGCTTTGCCAAAAGGCGCCCGGTTTTAAGCCAATTTTGCTTCTTTGCTGCTTTTTTACCTTTATTTTGATTTGCTTGCTTCGTTTTGGTATTGGCTTAAAACCTTTTTAAGACCTTG
>CAYJPF010000008.1:0-42000 GCA_964372025.1 uncultured Peptococcaceae bacterium
CCACCTGGAAAATACAAAATACCGCTCCAACTACATTTTACAGTTTAGTAAATTTTCTTACTCGCTAGTTGCTTTTAACCTCGCATCTTTTCTTCGCTTGTTAGCCTTTTAGGGTATTTTACTCTGGTTCTGGTTATATAGTTTGTTTTTTTAGCATTGCATGATTTAAAGTTCAAAAGATTAAGACCTTTGCTTTTTGAAAAAAGCAAAAGCAAAAACTTTTAGAATATTAAGAGGTTAGTTTTGATATTATAAGTTTTTTTTCCTCATAATTGCTCGCTTATCTCAACATCAATTTTATGCAATAATAGAAAGGGTATTCTATGAAAAAATTTCTTGTTTTAGGCCTTAGCCTCAGTATTGCTTTGCTCGCTGCCGCTTGCCAAGAGCAAAACCCCGCGCCCGTTACACCGCAGGATGCTCCCGAAACACCTGCCCAAACCTCTACCCCGGAAGCCCCACCTGCTCCCGAATTAATCGCTGCCCCTTCCAATGATTGGCAGCCACGCCAAATTGCTGTAGAACAAGCTATTTTGGCCGAACAAGGCGGCGGCTATACTGCCGATGCCCCTTTAATCCTCGTTAACCCCTATGGCCAAGCACCATTAACCGCTCTTTTAATCTTCGAAACGGAAATGGACGCCACTATCGATATCCTCATCCCCGGCACCACGCCCGAAACTACTTTTAGCCATAGCTTTAGCCAAATGCAAACCAGCCATCAAATCCCGGTTTATGGCCTTTATGGCGGCCAGGTTAATCAAATCGAATTAACTGTTAATTATCAAGATAATAGCCAAGAACAATTTACCATCCCCATCGAAACAGAGCCTTTACCTGCCGATTTGCCGCCGCATCAGATTATTGCGGCCGATCCTAGCCAAGCAGGCGGCGCCGATGGCGAGCTGCTTTTTATTGCTGCAGCTACCGATACTTCCTATCGTTTTGCTATCGATAAAGCCGGCGATATTCGTTGGTATTCGGCCAATAATAAGTTTAGCGGCGGCATCATGCGCCGAGATAGCGAAGGCAAAATGCTAGCCTTATCCGAGGCCATGTATGCGCCGGCCTTTATCCGTCCCGGCCTGGTGCAAACCGATTGGTTAGGGCGCATCTATAATGAATATTTGCAAGATTATGTGCATCATGATGCAGTGGAAATGCCCAATGGTAATTATTTAATGCCTGCTATCGAGCCTAATTCTACATTTATTGCCGGCCCTTTGGTAATGGGCGCCGATTTAATAGTAGAATTAGATCGTAATAGCGGCGAAATGGTTAATAGCTGGGATATCAATACAATTTGCGGCTATACGGCCGAGGATTTAGCGGCCGGGCTTTATTTGCATACCAATTCGGTGATGTATGATGCCAGCGATGATAGCATTGTAATATCCTCGCCCACAATTATGGCGGTGATTAAGTTTAGTGCCGTAGATGGCGAGATTATCTGGGCCATTGGCGATCCGCGCCGTAATTATCCCGAGCCATTGGCCTCTAAGATTTTGGAGCCGATCGGTGATGATTTTGAATGGCAAGGCATGCAGCATACGGCCACGGTTTTGGCTGATGGCAAGATTATGCTTTTTGATAATGGCACAACCAGAATGGATGCAGAGGGCAATCCGGTAGCGGATATCGACAATTATTCGCGTTTGGTTATTTATGATATTGATGCCGAGAATATGACTATTGAGCAGGTATATCAATATGGTAAAGAGCGTGGCAATGCCATGTATGCTACTTATGTGGGCGATGTTGATTATTTGGGAGAGAACCATTATTTAATTAATGCCGGCGGCCGCGTAATTGACGAAAACGGCATAGCTCAGGGTTCTAATTTGGATGTATATATGGGCATTAGCCGTGGCGAAACCTTGATTGTGGAGATTAAGGATGATCAAGTGATATTCGAGGTGGCAGTAGGCGGCGAGAGTGCGCCGATTAGCAATATGTATCGAGTGGAGTGGTTGAGTGCTTATGATGATGATGAGCCACAATATGATATTAGCACTGCTGATAATCATCGTTATGGTGAGCTTTTGCCTTCAACAGCGATTGATTATCAATTACCGGAGCAAACCGAGCCGCTTGAGGGTGAGATTATCTTTAATCCGCTTGATTATGGTTTTCAGCTAAATATTCCATTAAAGGTTGCAGGCGCTGCTTTTGATGATACTTTATATGTAGAATTAAAGGGAACAGAGCAGAGCTATTATTATTCCACCTTGGGTTTAACAGGTGCGGAAGCGATGATTAGGGCAAGCGGCATAGCGCCTGATCAATATCAATTAGGTTTGGTATTAATCAAAGCCGATGGCACAACCCAATATTATCAAAGCGAATATAGTTGGACAATAGAATAGTTGGAAAAAGAGGCTGTCGCAAAATTTGCGACAGCCTCAAAAATTTCTAAAAGTTTTTGCTTTTGCTTTTTTTAAAAAGCAAAGGTCTTAATCTTTTTTATTAAGCTAATAATTTTTTAGCACATTTAACAGCTTCGCTGGCATCGGCGGAGTAATTAGCGCCAATTTCCTCAGCATACTGCGGGCTAAGCGGAGCGCCGCCTACCATAAATTGTACCTGATCGCCCAAGCCGGCCTCTTTGATGGCTTCGATAATTAACTTCATATTGCCCATGGTGGTAGTAAGTAAGGCCGACATACCTACCAATTTGCAATCGGGATTTTCTTTAACGGCATTAACGAATTTGTCGATGTCTACGTCTACGCCCAAATCGATAACATCAAAACCGGCGCTTTCTAACATCAAAACAACTAGGTTTTTGCCAATATCATGCAAATCGCCAAGCACAGTACCGATAATAAATTTGCCTAAACCGGCAGTAGCACCTTCGGTCATCAAAGGCTTGATAATTTCTACGCCGGATTTCATGGTCATGGCTGTGATTAACATTTCCGGTACAAAGATTTCGCCTTTTTGGAAGCGCTCGCCAATAATATCCATGGCGGCTACCATCGAGCTTAAAATCTCGAGCGGATCAGCATTATTGTCTAATTCGGCTTGAACTATGGCCTGAATCTCGCCAACCTTAGCGGCAGAAACTGCATCTCTTACGGATTCAATCATAATAATTCTCCTTTTAAGCTTATTTTACATTAAAAATTGCTGGCATCAAAGCGGGGATCGAATTTAACCTTGTAGATTTTTTCGGCACCGCCTAAACCCCATAGCAAATAGCCACGACATTCGGGAGCAACCAAAGATGTATGATAACCGCTGCCTAAACCTAAGCAAAAATCATCGGCATCAACTACATTAACCTCGTCCCAAGGCTCGCCGGCATCGGCAGTATTATAGGAATGCTGCAAAATATAGCCGCCTTGCTCGGTAGGAGCTTCGATTTTAAAGCTAAAAACTTCGTCAAGCGGATGCTCTTCATGATTGGTTACATCATGACGATGCGCCGGGAAGCCAATCCAACCGCCGGGGCAAGATACGGTTTCGCCCACGATTAATTGGGTGGTGATATTATCATTAGCCTTGCCGGGAGCGCCAAATACATGGCGATATTTGCGCTTCATCAACATAGCTTGATTGCCGGGCTCGCCCTCGTCTACTTGATCAGGCATTACGCAATTAGGTACATTGCCTTTAGCACAATCATTGGTAAAAATTCTAAATTCCAAATCGGTATCGGCAGTAATGGTTAATTTAGCATTGGGCGGAATATAAAGAGCGGTGGGCTTTTCATCAAAAACGCTATTGCGCTCGCCGGCATAAGGGCCATAATCTTTGCCTTCATAGCTGGCTTTAGCACTAAATTTGCCGCTTTGTAAAACAAGGGCAGCCTCTTTGGCAGTGTATTCCACTTCCAAGCTTTCGCCTTTTTTCATTAGAATACGATCAAAACCCATCCATTGCAAAGTGGAATTGGTAGGATCTAATAATTGCTCGTATTGCTTATTTTCAAAGCGCTTTACAGTAATTTTGGTCATTTTTGGCCTCCTATAGAACTTCTTTATTAACTAAATAGGTGATGGTTTCGCCTTTGGCAACTTCGGCAATGCCTTTAGCGGCATCTACAGCCATATTGATTAAGGCTTCCTCGGTTAAAGCAGCATTATGGGGCGAAAGTACAATATTATCTAAGGCAAATAAGGGGCAATCATCGGCAGGCGGCTCGGCGGCAAATACATCGGTGCCGGCTGCGGCAATCTGACCGCTCTTTAAAGCTTCTACCAAAGCAGCTTCATCAACTACGCCGCCGCGCGAAGCATCTACAAAGATAACGCTGTTTTTCATCATCGCAAATTGAGCAGCGCCAATCATGCCTTTGGTATCGGCAAGCAAGGGGGTATGCATGCTGATAAAATCGGCTTGCTTTAATACATCATCCATGCTGGCCTGCATTTGGCCTAAATCACTTTCCTTAACAAAGGGGTCGAAGGCAATAATATTCATGCCCAAAGCTTGCGCCTTTTTGGCCAGGCATTTGGCAATATTACCAAAGCCGATTAAGCCCAAAGTACGGCCGCTAAGCTCTACGGTAGTATGCGCGGTGCGCTGCTTAAAGCCGCCATCACGGGTGATTTTGTCCATCGGTACAAATTTTTTGGCGGCAGCAAACATTAAGCCCAAAGCATGCTCGGCCACGGCATTGGTATTGGCATGCGGGGCATTTACCATGTAAATGCCGTTTTTAGTGCAAGTTTCGCGGTCGATATTATCGGTACCCACACCATGCTTGGCCACTACCTTTAAGGTAGGGATGCCATTTAGCACTTCGGGGGTCATTTTGGCAATTCTTACCAAAGCAGCCTCGCAGCCTTGGCCTTCTTTAATTAAGGTAGCGCTATCGGTGGCGCTGGCCATAACCACTTCGCCGATTTGCTCCAAAATAGCAATGCCATTAGGATGAATATTTTCGGTAACTAGGGTTTTCATTTATTTCACCTCGCTGATGGTTTTAAGTGCACCTTTGAAGAAGCCGGTGATAGCCGATTGATCATTACCGATCAATAAATAACGCATACCGATCGATTGATAATAAGCTACATCCTTAGCAGCACAAACAATACCTACTTGCTTGCCGGCGGCCAAAGCTTTTTTGGTTACATCTTCGATAACTTCTTTTAAAGCAGGATTACCCATTTCGCCCACAATGCCCATCGATTGCGACATATCCATTGGGCCAATGAAGATAACATCGATAGCTTCTACTTTGCAGATTTCCTCGATATTTTTATGGCCTTCTACCGATTCGCAATGGGCGATAACCAAGCCATTAGCATTGGATTCTTCGATATATTGCTTAATCGGGGTGGTGCCATAACGGCCGGCACGTACAGCCGGCGAAAAACCACGCTTGCCCATCGGCACATATTTGCTATATTGCTGCAAAGCTTGGGCTTGCTCGGCGGTATCGATATTGGGAACCTGTACGCCGGCAGCACCGGCATCTAAGGCTTGCAAAACATTGCTGGCCTCATTAAACATAACCCGGATAATGGGGGTGATATTATATAGCTCGGCAGCACGAAGGATATTGGTGATATTCTCTTTATCCAAGGCTACATGCTCATTATCCAAAACAAAGAAATCTAAACCGGTAGTACCTAATAATTCGGCAATGGCAGGGTCAGATCCTTTCATAAATGCGCCATAAACCGGGCCTTGTTGCAATTTTTGTTTTAAAGTAGTCATTTTTTTACTCTCCTTCTATATCTTGAATTTTAACAACTATTTTAACGCTCATGGTTTCGCGGCTGGTGAATAAAGCAAAGGCCTCGGCCACATTAGCAAAATCATAGTTTTGGGTAATTAAAGTATCGGCGGTAATTTGGCCGGATTCCATGCAAGCCAAGGTAGGTGCAAAAGTATTGGGGCTGCCTAAAAGACCATGCAATTGGGCATCTTTTAGGATGATGGCATTAACATTAACCTCGAAAGGCTCGCTATAAAAGCTTACTAAAGAGATTACGCCGGTAGGCTTAACATATTTAATAGCTCTTTCCAAGGCGCTTTTATTGCCGGAAGTTTCCAGTACTACATCAAATAATTGGCCTTGGCAAAACTCGTCTAAGGCCGGATCTACATCATCATAACGATAGCTTAAGCCAAGGTCGGCACCTAATTTTTCTTTGGCAATGGCCAATTTTTCCGGCCAGCTACCAACTAAAGCAATTTTAGAAGCACCAAAAGCTTTGGCGGCTTGTACGGCAAAAAGGCCGATCGAACCATCGCCGATAACCAAAACCCGATCGCCAAATTTAACTTGGCCACGTTGTACGGTATAAACAGCAGTGGCGGCAGGCTCGATAGCAGCGGCTTCGCGCAGGGAAAGCTCCGGCGGAACTAAATATAGGCTGCGACGATGGCTGCGAATATATTCGGCAAAGCTGCCTTGGCGGTTTTTATAAGAACCGATAACCTCGCGGCTGGGGCAAAGATTATAATGGCCGGTTTTGCAATTATTGCAGCAACCGCAACCGATGGTTACATCGCTAACCACCCGATCGCCGGGCTTAAACTCGGTAACATTTTTGCCAACCTGATGCACCACACCCGACCACTCATGCCCGGGAATTAAAGGATAATGAGCATTTTTATTTACCAAATGGGGATGGCTTCCTTTTAATAATTCGATATCGGAATGGCAAATACCGCTATAGGCTACCTTTACTATTACATCATCATCGCTTTGCAGTTCGGGCATCGGAATTTCCTGGATTTCCATTTTACCTACTTCAAGAATTGTTAATGCTTTCATTAGTTTCACCTCATAAAATTAATTGTATTATCTTTAGCCTTGGTAGCGGTATAAATTTGCCCCAAAGTTAAATACTGCAAGCTGCAATTTGGCGCTAAAGCCGCCAAATGATTACCTAATTGCTCGGGCATAGGCCCATGCTCGATAAAATTACCAAAATGGCAAGGAATAAGGCTTTTAGCGCCGGTATAAGCGGCCATCTTAGCACCTTCCCAAGCATCTAAATTACCAAAACGACCATTTACCGAGGCTATCATAATATCGGGGGCACTATCTTTAACCTCGCCCATGGCATCGGGGCGATAACCGGTATCGCCGCTAATATAAATACTAAAGCCTTGCCAATTAAGCACCATGCCCCGGGCTTCGGTATCTAAATCGCCATGATCGGCAAATACAGCTTTTACGCTTGCCCCATCCCAAAGCGGATTAATATCATCCTGCATTAAATCGATGCGCCCTAACTTAAGCTCGTCTACAGTGGCAACCGCCGAAGGCGAGCCTAATAAAATTGCATCCTTATTGGCCGGGTTAGCGCAAATTAGCGGCCAGGCATCATAATCCAGATGATCAAAATGCTTATGGCTGATTAGGCAGGCATCGATAATTAATTCTTCCGGCTCGATTAAAATCGGCGCAATGCGGATAAAGCCCTTTATGCGCTCGGCGCAATGAGTAAGATAAGGGTCGATAGCTAAAATATGGCCTTTTTTGTCGGCCAGCAAAAAGCCGGCTTGCCCCAGCCAACAAATGGCTAATTGATTATCGGCCAAAGGCTTATTTTTAATTTTTGTGATTAAGTTCATCTTTAGGCCTCTTATTTTAAGCCGCGCTCGTCGGCCAATTTAATCATGGCCAATAAGTTAGCAGGCGGGGTTTCGTTAACCGAACCGGCAGCACCTAGGATAAAGCGATTATTGCCGGCAAATTCATCCATTAAAGTATTGCAAACTTCTAAGGTTTGATCTAGGCTATAACCGGCCAAAGCAACCGGGCTAATGCCGCCTAAAATCGAGATTTTGCCTTCGGTGGCTTCTAAAGTTTTGGTAGGGCTAAGTTGAGGGCCATATTGCCAAAACTTAAAGCCGCAATCGGCCAAGCAGCCGGCAATATGGGCAGCATTGGCATCATTATGCAACCAAAGATTGGTTTGAGGGAAATCGGCCACAACTTGCTTATATAAAGGAGCTAATAAATTATTAAAAGCATTGGGATCGATAAAGGCCGATAAATCATCACAGTATAAAACATGATCAAAATCGCCCATAATCTTATGAACAGCTTTTAAATAGATAATTTGGGTTTCGACAACTTTTTCTAAGATGGCTTTAACCAAATCGGGATTCATCACCGTATCTAAGCAGAATTGGCTAATGCCCCTTAATTGAGCGGCAACCGTAAAGGGCCCCATAAGTAGCGGCGGCTGCACCACATAATCCTTAGGACAGTTTTGCACCATATACTCTAAAGCCTCTAAGGTAATGCGCATATAATTATCGCCATAGGGATCGACAGTGGGGATTTTTAAAACATCTTCTACACTATTAATAGCAGCAGGCTCAACAGCAATAAAGCCTTGACGATCGAATACCACATGGCCGCCTAAGCAGTTGGTTTCGACAACCGGGCCCAAATCCGGATAAGGATCGGCACATTTTTCGACCAATTCCAAGCCTTCTAACTGGGCTTCGAGCATTACTTTGGGATTATGAAAAAATTCGTCCAAATTTACCCCAACCGCCTTTTTGTAATAAGGAAAGGAAAAAAAGTGGTAAACAGCATGGCCATCACTTTTTTCTCCGGCAATACTTTGTCTTAAGCGCTCAAAATTTCTTTCACGTAAGGTGCTCATAATCTCTCTCCCATCAAAATAGTTCTTCTTATAATAGAATTAAACAATATTAATATATCATAATTGCTATCGCTTATCATGTATTTTCAAGGCGAAAATTAGCATAAAAATTACATTTTTATATTAGAGTGTTTAATAATATCCACCTTATTAAACAAATCATAAAAAAAGCTCAAAATTTGTCATTACAAAAAAACAAGCATTATTTTACATGGTTTAAGCATAAAAAAGCGCAGCTTATGATTAAATCTAAAAATTCAGCAAAAAGTCAGCTATTTTTTTTAAAAAAATCATTAAAATCTTGCAGAATAATCAATTTAGTTATTGACAGCACCAAGCAAAAAATATTATAATTTATAGCATGTACTACCTAAATGTACTAAAAAAAAATTTGGAGGTTATTTTTATGGCAAAGATTAAAGTTGGGGTTGCAGGTTATGGTATTATTGGTCAGCGTTTGGCCGACGGCGTTGCATTGCAAGAGGATATGGAATTAATCGGCGTTGCCGATATTGCTCCTACTCTTTCGGTTCGTGCTTTAAAAGAAAAAGGCATGCCCTATTCCTTATACTTAGTAGATGGCGCCGACAAGGCTGCTTTTGATGCTCTTAATATCCCCGTTTGCGGCAGCTTTGAAGATATGATCAAAAAATGCGATATCATTTTAGATAGCGCTCCCGGCGGCGTTGGTGCCAAAAATAAAGAAGTTTATGAAAAATTAGGCGTTAAAGCTGTTTTCCAAGGCGGCGAAAAGAATGCCATTGCTGATGTTTTCTTCCATGGTTATGCTAACTATGATAAAGGCGTTGGCGTAGATTACTTAAAGCTAACTTCCTGCAATACCACCGGTTTAATCCGTGCTATCGATTGCTTAGATAAAGAATATGGCGTAACCAAAACCGCTATTACCATTATCCGTCGTTTTGCCGACCCCGGCGATTATCATCGCGGCTTAACCAATGCTTTAAAAGTAGATAAAGCCCCTTCGCATCAAGCCGAAGATTTAATGACCATTATGCCTCATGTAGAAGCTACCGGTATTTTGGTTCATACCCCGGTAACCCATGGTCATATCATTACCTGCTTAGTTAGCGGTAAAGAAAAAATCACCAAAGAGCAAGCTTTGGCAGCCTTTAAAAAGCATCCCCGTATCCGCTTAGTTTCCTTAGACGAAGGTTTCTTGGGCAATGCTTCTTTATTCCGCTATGCTCGTGATTTGGGCAATCCTCGTGGCGATATGTACGAAATTGCTTTATGGACCGATACCATTGTAGAAAGTGGCAATGATATTATGTTTGCCATCAATATCCCCCAAGAAGCTGTTACCATCCCCGAAACCATTGATGCCGTTCGTGCTTCTTTGGGCTTACAAAAAGATGGCAATGAAGCTACCGAATTAACCAATAAATACTTAGGCATTGGTAAGTGGAGGGATTAATATGCATTTTGGTATTAATACCTTAGAAGAATTTAATTTACAAGATAAAACGGTGCTGGTACGGGTTGATATTAATCAACCCGTAGACCATGCCACCGGCAAGCTAAAAAGCACCGCTCGTATCGAGGCCTGCGTACCTACTTTGCGTTATATGGCCGATAAGGGTGCAAAGCTGGTTTTAATGGCGCATCAGGGTAGTGATATCGAGTATAAAAACTTTTATACCACTCGCCCCCATGCCGCTGTTTTAAGCGAATTGCTTAAGCAAGATGTTAAGTTTATCGACGATGTTTGCGGCCCTTATGCCCAGCAAGCTATCAAGGATATGCAAAGCGGCGAAATTATCCTTTTGGATAATGTACGTTATATCGGCGAAGAGCAAACCTTATTTGAAATGAAGCTTAAATTAAGCCATGAGCAGCAAGCCCAAACCTATTTGGTTAGCCGCCTAGCACCTTTAGCCGACCTTTATGTTTGCGATGCTTTTGCGGCTGCCCATAGGGATCAGCCCAGCTTATGCGGTTTTGAGCAAGTATTACCTTCGGCCATGGGCCATTTATTCGATAAAGAATTTAGCGTAATTTCCTCTTTAATGGAAGCACCGGAGCGCCCTTGCGTTTTTGTTTTGGGCGGTGCTAAAATCTCCGATGCCTTTATGATGATGGAAACCGTTTTGGCCGGCGGTGTAGCCGATCAAGTATTAACCGGCGGTTTGGTAGCCAATATTTTATTGGCAGCAGCCGGCAAGGAAATTGGCAGCGGCAGCATGAAGTTTATCTTAGATTCTAACTATGGCGAGTATATCGACAAAGCTAAGATTATCTACGAAAAGTATGCCGATAAAATTACCTTACCCGAAGATTTAGCTTATGTTGTAGATGGCGCCAGAAAAGAAGCTGCTATCGGTGCTATCCCGGCCGATGCCTGCTTGCTTGATATTGGTAGCAATAGCACCAAAACCTATCAAGAGGCCATTGCCAAAGCTAAAACCGTATTTGTAAACGGCCCGATGGGCGTATTCGAGCAAGAAGCTACCGAATACGGCACCAAAGGCGTTTGGGAAGCCCTAGGCTCTACCGAAGCATATACCGTAATCGGCGGCGGCGATAGCATTACCGCTACCAAGCGTTATGAAAAAACCGAGCTTATCAACTATATTTGCACCGGCGGCGGCGCTTTAATCCGTTTCCTAACCGGCGAAGAATTACCGGTAGTAAAGGCCTTGCGCCATGCTGCTAAAAAATTCGGCAATGATGTTAAATAAGTAAGTTATAAAAAGGAAGGTAAACAAATGACAACTTATAAAATAGCCGTTATCCCCGGCGATGGCATTGGTGTAGAGGTTTGCGATGAGGGCATAAAAGTTCTTGAGCATATTGCCAAAATTGATGAGCGCATCAATTTTGATTTTACCACCTATGATTGGGGCTGCGAATATTATCTTAAGCATGGCAAAATGATGGCCGATAATGGCATGGAAGAATTAGCTAAAACCGATGCTATTTTCTTAGGTGCTGTTGGTTATCCCGGTGTGCCGGATCATATTTCTTTATGGGATTTGCTTTTAAAAATCCGTAAGGGTTTTGATCAATATATCAATTTGCGTCCGGTAGTGCTTTTAGATGGCGCTCCTTGCCCTTTAAAAGATGCTAAAAAAGAAGATATTCAAATGACATTTATCCGCGAAAACTCCGAAGGCGAATATGCCGGCGCCGGCGATTTTCTTTTTGCCGATACCGAGCGCGAAGTAGCTTTGCAAACCGGTGTATTTACCCGTAAGGGCACCGAAAGAGTTATCCGTTATGCCTTTGAATTAGCCAAAAAAGAAGGCAAAACCGTAACCAGCGTATCTAAGGGTAATGCTCTTAATTACTCGATGGTTTTTTGGGATAAAGTTTTTAAAGAAGTTGCTGCCGAGTATCCGGAAATCAAAACCTATTCCTACATGGTAGATGCTGCCAGCATGTTTATGGTTAAAGATCCCGGCCGCTTCCAGGTTGTGGTAACATCTAACTTATTCGGCGATATTTTAACCGACTTGGGCGCTGCCATTGCCGGCGGCATGGGCTTAGCCGCAGGTGCTAACCTAAACCCCGAGCGCGAATTCCCCTCGATGTTCGAGCCTATTCATGGTTCGGCACCGGATATTGCCGGCCAAGGCAAATCCAATCCTTTGGCCGCTATTTGGACAGCCGGCCAAATGCTTACCCATTTAGGCTATCCCGAGTGGGAAGAAAAAATCATCAAGGCCATTGAAGCTGTTTTGGTAGAAGGCAAAACTTTATCGCCCGATTTGGGTGGTACTGCCCATACTGCCGATATCGGCACTGCTGTTTGCGCTAAATTAAGCTAAATTAACAAATTTCAGGAGGACAACCAATGTCTAAAAAAGTAGCGATTATCCATACCTTTTTATATTCGGTAGAGGATTTAAAAGCTTTATTTGCTAAATACTGCCCGGATATTCAATTAATCAATATTATTGATGATAGCCTAATCACCGAGGCATTAGAGCATAAAGGCATTAGCAATAATGCTCGTCAGCGTTTTTTGAAATATGCTAAGATTGCCGAAGATTTGGGTGCTGATGCAATTTTAAATCAGTGCAGCTCTTATGGCGAGTGTGCTGATTATGTTGCTCAATCGATTAATATCCCGATTATCAAAGTAGATGCCCCGATGGCCAAAAAGGCCAATGAGCTGGGCAAAAAGATTGCCGTTATTGCTACTGCTATTTCTACCGTAGGCCCTTCTTGCCGTTTGGTAGAAAGTTTTGGTGACGAAGGCACTGTAGTAACCCCTTGCTTTGTAGAGGGTGCTTATGAGGCCTTATTAATCGAAAACGACAAGCCCAAGCATGATGCTTTGGTTATTGCCGCTGTTGAAAAAGCAGCCGAGACCAATGATGTTATTGTATTGGCACAAGGCAGCATGTTTAAGCTGATGTCGATTTTGGGTCATATCAAAAAGCCGGTTCTAACCAGCTTCGAGATGGGCGTAGAGCAATTTACAACTTGCTTAGATTAATTTATTTTACAAAAGGGGGCTGTCGCAAATTTGCGACAGCCCCCTTTTATTGCAAATAACTGTTGTTGGTTTATTGCTTGATTTTTATGGCTGTTTTGGCTTTGCCAAAAGGCGCCGGTTTTAAGCCAATTTTGCTTCCTGCCAGCTTTTTTGTTGGGATTTTGATTTGCTTGCTTCGTTTTGGTATTGGCTTAAAACCTTTTTAAGACCTTGGGGCTCTGCCCCAAACCCCGCAATTTTTTGTAAAAAATTGAGTAAAACTTTTAATCATTCATCTTCTTAATTACTTTGGCTACATTGGCGGCAAATAGGCGCGCTGTGTTTAAACCCTCTTCATCTTGGGCAGCTTCGCCTTTGGCTTTGCCAAATACTATATTCCAATAGTTCGAGCCGGGTACTATCATTCCGCAAATAAAACAGAACATTAACATCTCCTGAATAGTTGCAGTATGACCGCCTCGGCGCCCCACCGCTAGCGGGCCGCCTACCATTCCGTCTAAATAACGGCCATCACGTAAGCTTACCATGCCCAAACGCTGGATTAAATTCATCAAATCGCCACGCGCTGTGCCAAAATATACCGGCGCAGCCAAAATTAGGCCTTGCGAAGCTTTAATCTGCTCAAAAATCTCATTAGCCCCATCATCAATTACACATTTGCCCTTCGGCGAACATTGCTCGCAGGCAATACAGGCTCTAATCGGCTTATTACGCAAGTTTATCACCTGCGGCTTTAAACCGCTATCACTAATAACCTTGGCGCATTCGCCTATTACATACTCACAATTGCCATCCTTGCGTGGACTGCCGCTTAATAATACTACTTGATGCTCCATTATCTCATTCCTCCTATATAAAATTATATCAAAAGGGGCTGCCTAACTGTAACAGCCCCTATTTTGCTAATTTTTGATTAATCCGGTAAGGTTAAGATTAAAGCCTGATCCTCGGTTACCACCACCGTATGCTCGTATTGAGCAACCAAAGAATTATTGGGCGTTTTTAATGTCCAGCCATCGTTTAGCTCTTCTACATAGGTATCCTTCATCGAGATAAACGGCTCAATGGCCAGCACCATACCCTTTTTGATGATTCGCTTATCCTTTTTCTCGAAATAGTTAAAGATGCTTTCCGGCTGATCATGCAGCGTTTTGCCCACCCCATGGCCGCAAAGGTTGCGAATAGTTTTATAGCCGTTTTTATGAGCCTCTTTTTCTACCGCTAGGCCGATGCCGTTTAAAGGATGGCCGGCAATAGCCACCGCTATCGCTTTTTGAAGAGCTACTTTGCAGCATTCGCAGAGTTTTTTATGGCTATTTTTGATGGGCGGCACTAAAAAGGTGCCGGAATTATCGCCAAAAAAGCCGTCTTTTACGGCCGAAACATCGATATTTACTTTATCGCCTTTTTGGATAACCCTATCGCCGGGGATGCCATGGGCAACCACCTCGTTAACGCTGATATTGGTATAGCCGGGGAAGTTGTAGCAGGCAATCGGTGCCGAGCGGGCGCCGTATTTGCTTAGGATGCTTTGGCCAATGCTATCTAATTCTTTGGTGGTCATGCCCGGTTCTATGGCTTCGCCCATTTGTTTTAAGGTGATAGCCACAATTTGGCATACCTCTGCTAGGGCTTCCAATTCGGTAGCCGTTTTTACTATCATAGATGCCTCCTGGTATAATCTTCTTTTATTATATGTTCCACCTAAATTAATAAATGCCTGCCCAATTTAAAATTTTTAAAAAAATCGAGGCTGCCTAATTAAAGGCAGCCTCTGGAGTTTAAACTATCTTACTTTTTTGCCGAACATCAAGCCGGAAACAGTGAACATTGCTAAGGCTAAGCCTAATAAAACATTAAAGGTTAAGCCCATCGAACCGGTTTGCGGCAGATTACCCAAGGGAACTTCGTCTTCGATAATCAATATTTCTTCGGGCACTTCAACTACCTCGGGAACAGGGATAGGAGCAGGTATATTGGCCAAAGGAGTTTCATCTTCCTCGATATCTACGATACTGGGCGGAGGATCCGGAGTTGGGCCGGGCGGATCCGGAACAGGGCCGGGCGGATCCGGACGACGAATCGGGTCGTCGGATTCGTATTCGTATTCGTAGTAGAGGTGGATCTGATACGGATAGCCGGCTAATGCCAGTTCAACCTCGGCACCTGGGGTTCCTTGATTGGGTTGATAAATATAAGCATATTCATCAGCGGCTCTATCAGCATTATTGGTAATATAAACATCGCTTACAGTATAGGTATTACCAGGTAACGAGTTACGATATTGTTCTGTTACGTTTTGAACAGAATCAGATTCGATTTCATTTACAACTTCAACACCATCAATAACCGCTCTGTAATGCCTAATAACTTGATATTGATATACTGCATGCTTATTCTCGATTTCGGCAGTATACATATTATCCGAAGCTTGATTATCAAAATCATTGGTATTCGGTTGCTTTGCATAATTTACCAAGTAAATCTGGGGATTATTAGCATCTGTTCCGGGAACAGGATAGTAAATATTGCTATCTGCTGCATCAGATTCTAAACCGGGAATAGCTACATTGCCAAAATCTACAGCGCCAACTTCTACAACTGTGTAGTTATACAACTCACCACTGGCTAGATTATACTTAGGCAAGGTTTTAGCACCTTGAACATCTACACCAAATGTAACAGAACCGGTATAAGCATCGCCTACTAAAGTGGTATTGATAGTCATCCGATAAGGCTGAACACCATCAGCAGTTTCATCGATATCAATCGGTTGACCGCCGCGTAAAAGCTCTACCTCTACACTATCAGGATGATCTTGGCCTTCAAAAATATCACCTAACCAGGTTTTGCTTACTGTAATAGCAATATAATCTTGATCAATTGTATTAACTACTTCTTGAGAATCAAAGGTGGTATAATCAAAGTCTGCATCTTCGGGAGAAGAACTGGTTCTGGTATAGCCGTCTACATCAGCTTCAACTACATAATAGTAGTATCTGGCAGTCATAGCATCATTGTAGCGAGGTAAATTCTCGAATGTGGCGGTAAATTCATTATCGGCATTTGCTTCTACAGTATAGTCACCAGCACCTTGCGGATTAGGAGCTTTTTCGCCATTGGCATAGGTAGGATTACCGTCATTATCTACATCAGTTGAGCGATAAAGGGTAAACTGAACAGCATCAAAGACTGTACCTTCCGGAGCTACCCATTCTTTTTTAACTTCAAAGCTATCTTTTTCAATGATGTAGGTATTTGTTACGGTATTGCTACCGGAAGCAATCATATTATCTTCGGCATCGGCATTGCTGGTAAACTTACCATAACTGGGATGACCATCGGCAACAGGCACTTCTACAATTTCATAGATGAATTGTTCGCCGGCAGTTTTATCTGCATTCCAGCTATACATTGGCCAACCAACTATACCATTGGTGGTATCATTTTTGTAGCCATGTAAATATTCACCTGTTGTTAAATCTGTACCAGGAACAAAAAGCACATTAGTTGCATCAACAGCAACTGTTGCGGTAGCTACAAGCTCAGGGGTGGTATTAGTTGTGGTATATCTATAAAGTTGGAAGTCTACCGCACCCTTAAGAGCAGCTTTTTGTTCATCGGTAAAATCGAAGGGGAATTCCCAATTTTTGGTTACAGAAATTGGCATATACTTATCGATTAAAGTATTAACAACATTAACCGTTTGATTGCCATCAGTACCAATTTCCATTGTTAATGCTGAACCATTAAATACATTGGGGCTAACAGTTTCTTTTACCCAGTAATTAATTACTTGATGATTTTCATCATACATTGGCAAAGTATCAGTACCCTTGCCAAAGGTAGCAATAATACCGGTTGGCAAGCTATCGCCAGCTTTAATTATAACTTCAATGGGGCTAACTCCGGCTACATCTTCATACTTTACCGCATTATCTACGTGCACCTCTTTTTGTAAGATGAATGTCATGGTAACATCATTTTCCAAAGCTACATCATTGATCCAATACCAGCTTTTATCTACCGCAACTTCAACAGTTTCGGTATTATTACGCTCATTAACGATATTGATAGTAGCCGATTCGGTAGTGCTATTAGCTTCTTCTTCACCTATAAAGTAACTGGTAGAAAAGCCTGGAAGAGCTGTTTCGATAACGGTGTATTCAATTTCGTATTGAATAGTTTGTGTTTGGGCAGGTATTACAGTACCTTCATCGTCTACAGATTCTTGTATGGTGATTTCATGGTTATAATATTGCGGCAAATTGCCGAATTTATACACCCATGCATCGGTTTCAGCTATATCACCAAGAGGAGCAGCATCAGCTTCGCCATTCAAAGTTAATGTCTTATCATCAATAGTAATCCCATCAACAGGGTCACCATCAGCATCAATAGCTACAGCCGATAAAGTAAGGGTAATAGAATCTGGGAGAGCAATATCTTCAGGCATTAGCCAGGTTTTTTCACCGGTAATATCAACTATGCCTTCTTTAGGAGTATAATTAGCAAAGGCTACATGCAGATTGTTTTCGGCATCATCCCAATTACTATTTTTACTTGCCATTAAATATGATTTACCTTCATCTGCAGTAATTACTTCACGTACATCATAGGTATATGGATTACCGGATATATCATACTTGGGTAGGTTATCAAATCCGTCTGGGCTAACTTTAGCAATATTGTCAACACCGGAAGCTGTATGACTAGCAATTTTTATATTATTTTGATATAGAATATATTCTACGGTTGGATTACCGCCATTCTCAGCTGTCCAATTCTTCTCGATAGTAACATTAACATTGCCCCTATAGGCATTTTTAACATTGATATCGATTGGATACTCATCATCGATGGCTGAGGTAATGGGCTCGTACCAGCCGCTACCCATCGAGGGGCTCTCTACAATAGTGTATTGATGAAGTTCTGTGTAGCCAGTAATATTATTGTCATTATCATAAGTGAACGAATATAAAGGTTGATCTTCAAAACTATAAGACCAAGCTATATCATTAACTTTTGTTTCGGCAGTTACTTGCTGAGATTGAGTAGTTGCAGCCCCATCTTTCCATAAAGTAACGGTAATAAAGTCTGGAAGAGTTAGGTTTTCCGGGTTGATCCAGGTTTTAGTACCCACTAAAGTGGTAGAACCGGGGGTTACATAGTTTTTAAGGCTAAATCCTGTCTGGGCATCTGTGGTTGCAAGATGGAATGCTTTAGCATTAATACTGATTACACCATCAACCTGAGTATAGGTTGGGCTAACAGAGCTGTCATCAGCTAAGGTTTCTTGAATTGAATAAACATAAGGAATACCATTGGCATCATATACGTCTAAATCTTCAAAAATACCACTTTCATCACCATAGCTTAAAGTAATGGATTTACCTGTAACAGCTACCGGAGCATTAAAATCACCTTCCAGCGCACGATACAACTGAATCTTAATAGCGGGATAGCCGGCTATTACATCAGTGCTTGTATCAGGGGCATACCACTCTTTAGCAACAGGAATATTTATTTGTACTTGTTGCAAATCATTATTTAAAGAATGGAGAATATGCTGGGCAGATGGGCCATCAGCAGCTACATAATCAGTATCATGATAGGTTACAGTATAATTTTCACTTAAATTATGCTCTACTATTACATAAGTAATGCGGTTGCCATTAGCATCCAAAAGATCTACCGAATCGAAGGTATTTTTCCAGCCATTACCCTCATTGAGTGTTACGGTTTTTACCGGAGCATAAGGGGTTCCATTATCATCCTTAACTGTGCGAGCACCGGTAGTTTCATTAATTTCAACATGGCTGCTGATATATAAGCCTACTTCAATGCTTTCAGGTTTTAAGGAGCCTTCAGTCCAGGTTTTTTGTACTTTATGCTCGATTTGCTGGGTTGCAGGGGAGTTTTCTACTACTAAGCCGCCATCTATAGTTTCTAGCCAGCTGTCATCGGCTATATTTAGATTGCCCCAACCAATGGTAAACGAAGTATAGTTGGATTGAGGAGTGTAAGCAACAATAACATCATCATCATAGGTATAGCTAGGAGCTTTAGTTTCTTTTAAGATATAGAAACCTTTGCCTAAGCTACCAAAATCAACTAAACCATTGTTTGCGGATTCACGAACAGCAACCTGAACCCAGTCCGAGCCGGGTGATGCATTATCTGCTGGTATAGCCGGAGATTCTGCGTCACCTATATAGCGCCATAAGGCAAAGCCGGCATTTGCTAGCTCCTTGCCATTTAAATCGGTTTTGGTAAATTTCAAACCGGTAACAAAAGGCTCTACGCTGGGTACGCGGAAATCTAGGGTGTAGGGAATCGGGTTTGTATCAAGTTGCTCGACGCCAGTAGTATTATATAATTTGCCGCCTTGTACATAGCCATTTGAAACATATGTTTTATCAGTTACTATTGAAGCATTCTCGGTTTCTGCTTTAACAATAGCATAATTTAAATATGTACGCTCATTGGTGGGGTAGAATTTGCCCGATTCTAGTTTTTGAGCGGGAGTTATAGGGTCATTATCAAGATCATAGCTACCATGGGCATCTAATTCTACTCGATAGGTTAGGGTATAGGTTTCGTATGTGCCATCATCATTAAAGTTAGCAGTATACAGCTTATTTTCTTCATCTTTTTCAGCTAACGCTAACTTTTTAAGATTTTCTAAATCCCATTCAATCTGCTTGCCACTAATAGTAACAACATGCTGCAAATGTGCATCTACTGTGGGGGCAGACATATACTCGGCCATCGGGTCGATAACAGTCCAAGGAGTGCTGCCGGTAATGGTGCTGGCGGTAGCATTAAGGGTGCTGATTAAACCATCTAAGCCAAAGTTTGGCTTAGAACCATCAACCATAGTAACCGGGCCTAGGTATGTTTCCATTGCCGATTTAGCAGGGGTGGTATAGGTGCTGTAAATAACAGGATGAATAGCAATCTCATTATCATAAATAACTTCCCTGGTTGCTATTACAGCATTTTTATCAGAGTCGGTCATCTTCCATTTTTCAGTTTTACCTGTAGCCTCTACGCCATTTTCATCGCCTAAGAAAACGCTACCAAATTTCAGGGGAGCTGAAGTATAGATATAGTCATTAATGCCATTAGCTGTAGCATAACCAGTAACACTACTTTTATCAACATTACCGCCTGAAGTTACATAAGCATCACCATCCATCAAAAGGATGATATTTTTATTCTCTACATTCAGCATATCGTCATGATTCATTAATAAGCTATTAGCCACAATCAAACCGGCCTGAGCATTAGTATAAGCAGTATTAGGGCCATGATAACCTACCGTATAAGCGGCTGCCTTTTCAGTTTCAAAATTGCTAATGCCACGAATAGTCAAGCCACTAACATAACTTCCATCATAGGCCTTGTTTGAAGCATCGGCTATTGCCTTATATTGCGTATCAAGTTTGGTTCTAAAAGCTTCAAGATCATCCCTATATACAAAGTTGTTTTCATCATAAACAATTTCTTCAATTTCGCCACTTTGACTATAACGAATAATGTACTCGTTTACTGTAGTAGCACTACTATCACGCATGGAAAGTGTCTTTAAAGCTTGCAATTGGGCAATGGCAGCCTTGGCATTTTCGGCTTCGCCACCTGTTCGAGAAACATCAAACCACTGATCACCTTGATAACTAATATAATTACCAAAACTACCAAAAGTAACAAATGATACATAGCGAGCAACTTCCGAAGCGCCATAACTTTCAACTAAAGCTATATTTGCCTCGATTAAAGCAGGAACATAGCTATTAACGCCAAGCAAATCATTATTTTGCACATTATCAATCACAAAAGCATCGTCGCCTTCGCCAACAGTGTCGGAAGTAGAACCATCAGCCTGCATCGAACCGGAAATATCCATGGTAAATGCAATGGCGCTGGGTTGCGGGATTAAGGTGTTTTCTACATCCTCGGTGGTTTGTACCGTTAGGGTAATATCGAAGAGGTTTTCTTGAAGAGCACCATTTTCGTCAACCTGCTCGATGGTTTTGCTTACCCAGATATTGGGGGTGGTAACATCGGGGACACCAAGCAAGTCTGCTGCACTATTAGCATTAACATAAGAATCCGTTAAATTGCGCCAGTCCTCAGTACCTAAGAAAGTTGATGCAGGTTGAGTAGCTTCAACAACCGTGCTATCTTCTGTAGTATTAACACTACCATCAGCATTAACATGCTCATTGGCAGGATCTGATAGATCTACATAATATTGATTATATTGATCATTCTGAGTCTGATTATCATTACTATCCGCCCAAACCGTAATCATCGGCAAGGCAAAAATGGCTGCGAGCATAAATATGGCGCCTAGCGTCATAAAGAAACTCTCATGAAAGCCTTTCTTTTGCTTTTTTCCGTACTTTCTAATCATTTTTTTCCCTCCACATTTTTTTACTAAAATTTACTATACAAGCCGCTAAATTATAACCGATTAAGCTAAATTCCCACTTAACCCCCCTTTTTTTTCGCAACTTTTGCTTTTATGTTCGCCCGTTCTCCTCAAGCAGTATTGCTAATTTAATACTATTATAACATAAATTGGTTACATTTCGGTTACACTTTTACATTTATATTAACCTTTTTTTGGCAATTTGTCAATAATTATTTTACATTCATTTAAAAACAATTCTCCATAATGCACAAAAATTAAGCATCCGCCCCAATCTTCCCGAGCCAACCCTTAATTAAATAATTAACTTATTAATTGCAAAATAATCTTTACTTTCATCCTATCTATATGCTATTATTAGATAAGTAGCATCTGTAACAAAATATCCAAATTGCAATATTTTTAATATTCCTGTAATATATATATTCGCAATATAGCCTAAAAATCCTGCCATGAAAGGTAATATTTATGAAAACTTTAATCAAAAATGGCCAACTGGTTTTAAGCGAAGGCTGCTTTAAGGGTGATCTTTTAATCGAAAACGATAAAATAGCCCAGGTAGCCCCCCAAATTAACGATGATGATGCCCAAATTTATGATGCCCAAAATGGCTATATCTTCCCCGGCTTTATCGATGCCCATACCCATCTGGATATGAGCAATGCCCTAGCCACCACCAGCGACGACTTTTTAAGCGGCAGCAAGGCTGCTATTTGGGGCGGCACTACCAGCATTATCGATTTTGCCACCCAAGAACATGGCCAAAGCCTAAGCCAAGCCCTAAAGGCGCGCCTAAATCAAGCCACCAATTATTGCTACTGCGATTATGCCCTGCATATGGCCATTACCGACTGGCAGCCGGCCATTGCCGACGAATTGCCGCAAATTGTGGCGCAAGGTATTACTTCCTATAAAATATACATGGCTTATGATAATTTACGGCTTAATGATTATCAAATCTACCAAATCAGCCGCCGCCTTAGGCTTTTAGGCAGCCTGCTAATGGCCCATTGCGAAAATGGCGACCTAATCAATTGCCTAAGCGAACAGCTTATAGCCGAAGGCCAGCTAAACCCCGATGCCCATGCCCTGGCTCGCCCGGCCTATCTGGAGGCCGAGGCCTTAAGCCGCATCCTGGCCATTAGCGAAGCCGCAGGTACCATGCCCTATATCGTCCATTTAAGCAGCGAGCGAGCCCTGGCCGTGGCCAAGGCCGCCCTAGAGCGTGGCCAGCGCTTTTGGCTGGAAACCTGCCCTCAATACCTATTCCTTAATGATAGCCTGCTAAATAGCCCGCCGGCCGAGGTTATCAAGTATATTTGTGCGCCACCTTTGCGCAAAGAGCAAGACCAAAACGCACTTAAGCAGGCCTTAAGCCAAGGAATAATCGATGTTGTTGCCACCGATCATTGCAGCTATCGCCAGCAGGGGCAAAAAGATTTGGGGCTGGCCGATTTTAGGCTTATCCCCGGCGGCTTGCCCGGCATCGAGCATCGCAATTTGCTGATGTTTAGCCATGCCGATTATCTAAGCATGCCCCGCCTAGCCTCCCTTTTGGCCGAAAACCCGGCACGCATCTTTGGTCTTTATCCTCAAAAAGGGGTGCTAAGGGCAGGCAGCGATGCCGATATCACCATTATCGCCCCCTGCGATCCCTACCCTATTTTGGCCGCTAATCAGGTTCAGGATACCGATTATACCCCTTATCAAGGCCTAGAACTTAAGGCCAAGGTGCAGGCGCTTTGGCTTAGGGGCAAGCAAATTATCACCGATGGCAATTTTGACGACAATATTATTGAAGGCCAATATCTGCATCGTGGGCCTTCGGCAGGAGCTTTATAATGATACGCCTATTTATCCAAAACCTAATGCGCGGCCGCTATGGCCAAGACGAGCTAAGCCGCTTTATGATAATTTGCGGCCTCATCCTTAATTTATTGCCGATTATATTTTTGCTAAGCACTATTGGCTTTTATCTGCAATTGCTGGGCTTTGGCCTGGTAGCGCTGGCGGTTTTAAGAATTTTTTCGCGCAATATTGATTATCGGCGCATGGAGGCGCAACGCTATCGCTATTTTAAGCAAGCCTTGCAAAAAAAATTCGGCCGCTTTAAGCAGCTTTTTGGCGCTAAATATTGGCAAGATAAAAAGAAATATAAAATTGTAAGCTGCCCCAAATGTCAAGCAGGCCTGCGCCTGCCGCGCGGTAAAGGCAAAATTGTGGCCACCTGCCCCCGCTGCAAAAATAAAGTGCCTACCAAAACCTGATATCACAAAACCTGATATATTAAAACCTATATATAATAGGAAGAAACTAAAATTTATAGAAAGCAAGGAATATTTATGCAAATACCGGATAATTATCAATATGATGCCGCAAGCGGCCTTTATTATCGCCAGCAAATCGTCTTTAATGAGGCCGGCCAACCCCAAAAGCAGGTGTTTTGGCTAAATGCCGAAACCGGCCTGGAGCAGGAAGCCTTCTATGATTTGGAAATACCGCCCGGCTTTAGCCCCTATGGCGATAATAAGCTATATTATCGTAATGAGCTGGCCACCGACCCGGCCAGCGGTGCCCAAATTCAAAAGGTAACCTATTATGAATTAGCCAGCGGCGAATTTTACGAGGTGGATTATCCTTTGGATAATCCAACCGAGCAGCCACCTTATGGCGGTGGCCAGGCTACGGTAAGCGGTGGCTATAACAGCCAGGGCAGCCCGCAGGCCGAGCAAGCTTATCCGGATAATGCCAGCTATATGACGCAATCGCCCCATACTAATTTAGGCTATTACGAAACTACGCCCGAGGAAAAAAAGCGCAATAATCGGGTAATTGGCATAATTGTAGGTGTTATTTTGCTGCTAATTTGCCTACCTTTTGTGATAATTACAATTTGGCTAAGCAGCCTTAGCGATGATCCCGATTATAGCCAAGAATTTGGGACGGAAGTTATTATTAACCATGATAATAATGAAATCCAAGAGCCGCAAATTGATTCTACCATACCGATTATCGATGGCAACAATAATCAAGATATTATTATCCCCCACAATGATCAAGTGCAGCTATTTATCACCTATGATAGCCCTAATCGCGGTGATATTGTGCTTAAAGGGCTTAATTTATCCGATCAATATTTTATCAGCAGCGATTTTGCCGCAGCTAATGATATTTATGGCGAATATACCATGCTTTATGAATGGGCAATTAACTTTTATACCGATGATGCGGCCACCGAAGGCTATCAGGTATCTTTAAATTATTTTGGCGATGCCGGTTATGATCATAGCATATCCATGCAAGACCTGGAGGCTGATAGCTGGGCTTTTGGCCTGGATTTTGGCTATGATTATTTGGATACTTTAGATTATACTTTTAATTATGGAGCCGATGGCAATTTATATATCAATTTTCTTGATGTTCATTTTGATGATGAAAGCTTTAATTTTGAGAAGGTTGAGGAAATTGTGATTAGCACCTATGAAATGGGCACCAGCGATTATTTTGAGGTTGAGGTAATCATTAATGAGCGGCAGCCGTTTAGCGAAGATAAATAGCTGTATAGTTTGTTGTTTTTTGCAAATACTCTTTGCAATTTAAAATAAGGAGGCATAACTATGGAATTAAAAGGCAGCAAAACAGAACAAAACTTGATGGCAGCATTTGCCGGAGAAAGCCAGGCATTTACCAAGTACAATTATTATTCGTCGCGGGCTAAAAAGGATGGCTATGAGCAAATAGCCGCCTATTTTGCCGAAACAGCAGCCAATGAAAAAGAGCATGCCAAGCTATGGTTTAAGCTATTGCATGATGGCGCAGTACCCGATACCCCCACCAATTTAGCCGATGCAGCTGCCGGCGAAAACTATGAGTGGACAGATATGTATGCCGAATTTGCCAAAACCGCCGAAGCCGAAGGCTTTAGCAAAGTGGCTAAATTATTTGCCATGGTTGGCCAAATCGAAAAAGAACATGAGCAGCGCTACCGTGCCTTGCTGGCCAATATCGAGGCCGAAACGGTATTTTGCAAAGAGCAAAAGCAAGCTTGGCAATGTCGCAATTGCGGCCATATTACCGAAGGCGATTGTGCACCGGGATTATGCCCGGTTTGCGATCATCCGCAAGCTTACTTTGAAATGTTCCTAATCAACTATTAAATAATTAAGGCTGTTGCAAATATTTTTTGCGACAGCCTTTTTATTGTTAAGAATAGACCATCATTTGTTGCAAAATCATAATATTTATGCTATAATACTAATAAATTAAAAATTAACAGGAGGAATATTTTATGAAAAAAATATCAATAGTAATGATGCTCGCTCTTTGTATAATTGTAGGCTTATTTCCGGTGATGGCGATGGCATCACCAACATCAGACTATATCAATATTGTATTAAACCCTTGGACAAAAGCCAATATCGAACTCGATTCTTTTAGCCCTGCCATAGAGCATGGCTCCATTGCGCCGGATTTTTCGGTTCATTTTTTGCCTAATACCGAAGTAACAATCAGCTTAGATGCTGAATCTAACAGCGATTTTTCCGGCTGGGGCGGCGTGGCGGATGGCTTTGATGATGAGGCCACCATCTTTGATTCAAGCATCTCTGCCGACGGATTATCAATAACCTTCAATACCAATTCGGGTACTGCTAAGCTATATCTTTTTGATGTAGACAATGCGCCTGCCGGCTATGAAGCTGCAACACAGCCCGAACCAGCTCCTATTAGCGATACCCCCTCCGACTGGGCGCTAGAGCAAGTTAATGCAGCAATTGCAGCCAATATAGTACCGGCCGAATTGCAAACTGCCTATGGCCAAGCCGCCACCCGTGCCGAGTTTTGCGCCTTAGCGGTTGCCCTTTATGAAACAGCAATGGATATGGAAATTACCGAGCGCGCCGAATTTGAGGATAGCGATGACTTAAATGTGCAAAAGATGGCCGGCTTAGGCGTGGTTAATGGCATCGGCGATGGCAAATTCGATCCGGATGCCAAGTTAAGCCGTGAGCAAGCAGCGGTTATCTTGGCCAGGCTTTCCGAGGCTATGGGCAAACCGCTTGCTCAAGTGGCCGCCACATTTACTGATAATAGCAGCATTTCCGATTGGGCATTGGTAGAAGTTGGCCAAATGCAGGCCAGCGGCATTATGGGCGGCGTGGGTGATAATATGTTTGCACCTAAAGCCGATTATACCAAAGAGCAAAGTATAATTACCACTTTGCGCTTATTCCATATGGACTATATCCAGGAATCCACTACAGAAGAAGCGGAAGCTACCGAAGAGGAAACTACCGAGGCAGATGGCGACTTTTTTGCCGGTACCGGTATTTGGCTGGCCGATAATGCCGATTTAAGTGATGGCGTAGATGATAGCGAAGTGCTAATCCTTTGGCGAGCAGCACCGCCGGCTAATCTTGTCGATCGTAATGATCAGTTATATGCAACAGGTTATATTATGTACTCATATACAGCGTCTAACTCGGCCACAACAGCATCTATATTTATTGGCGCCATTGGCGGATATTCTTATGATTTAACCTTAGTTGATGATACCCTAACGGTTGATTGGCATAATATTATTCCCGGGGAAAGTATTTTTATGGAAACTGTAACCTTTACAAAAGTATTAACCGACGTGGATGAAACCGTAGTAACACTGGAAGAAGTTATAACAATGCTTAATCAGTAATTGATTAATATAAAAAGACTTGCCCCAAGGAGGTAATCAATCGTGAACAAATTATTTGCAATGTTGCTTTTTATTAGTATGCTGCTGCTGGCACTTGTGCCGGGTGTGGCCTTAGCCGAGGATAGTTTTGGCGATATGCCCAATGACTATTCCACCGCTGCTTTAAATAAGGCGGTGGATAATGGCCTGCTAAACGGTGCAGATGGCCTAATTATGCCCAATGATAGCCTAACCCGTGCCCAAATGGGTGCTATTATTGTTAGGGCTTTTGGGGCAGAAAATATGGCCGATTTAGCCGCCTTTAGCGATATCGATGCTGATAGCTGGTATTATCCCGAGCTGGCAGCGGCCGTTTATATGGGGATTATGGAAGGTAGCAATTCTTTAATGCGGCCTAATGATCCTATTACCCGCCAGGAGGCCTTTGTGGTTTTAGCCCGCGCTTTTAAATTAGAAGCCGGCTCTACAGACGCTTTAGCTCAATTTAGCGATCAAGATCAAATTGCCGCCTGGGCTAGCGAGGCCGTGGCTGCTATGGTTGCAAATGGCTATGTAGAAGGCGCTGATGGCAAAATTAATCCGCAAGCTAATATTAGCCGCAAAGATTTTGCGGTGGTAATGGATAGAATGATTGCCACCTATATTAGCGAGCCCGGCGATTATAGCGAGCTTGGCGCAGGCTCGGTGATGATTAATGTGCCCGATATAACTTTAAGCGATATAACTATTAGCGGCAAGCTAATTATCGGCGATGGCGTGGGCGAAGGCGATATTTCCTTGCATAATGTTAATGTTGAAGATGATACCATTGTGCGGGGTGGCGGTGCGGATACTATTCATATCACCGGCACATCCTCGCTTAATAATATTATAGTTAGCAAGGAAAATGGCGTAATTCGTATTCAGATTGAAAACGGTGCAGATGTTAATTTTATCTATATAGAAGATGGCAAAGATGATATTATTATCGAAGGTGATGTTGGCGAAATTATCATTAATAACCCGGTACCGGTTATTGTTAAAGGCGGCACAGTGCAGCTAATAACCGCCGCTACCGAAGATGCCCAAATTAGCCTGGAAGAAGCCGAGGTAGATAAAGTAATTATCCCCGCTGCTTCCTCGGGCACAAACCTAACTGTAGATGATAGCTCGAGCATTACCCTGGTTGAGGCCGCCGGCGAGGGCTCTAATATTGAGGGCGCAGGCCAAGTAGGCCAAGTTAGCGTAACCGGCAATGATATTAGCATTGATACCCCGGGCACACAGGTAGATGTAGCCCAAGGCATTACCGGCACCCAAGCCGAAGGCGAGGCTGTAGAAGGTGGAACCAGCATTACCACCACCACACCCAGCAGCGGCGGTAGCAGCGGTGGTGGCGGTAGCAGCGGTGGTGGCGGCGGTGATACCGGCATCCCTACTTTTACTTATAATGTAGTTATTGAAAGTAGTGAGGGCGGCAGGGTAACTTCCGATATTACGGGCACTAATAGAGTAGGCTCTACGGCCAAGATTACGGCCGAGCCTTTAGAGGGGTACATAGTAGCTAAAGCATTAGCCACCGCCCCGGATGGTAAAACAATTGACTTGGTGGAAAGCGGAATATTCGGAATAGCAATTATCTCTAGCAATTACGCAGAGGCTGCAGAATATAGACTATCCCTGCAACAAGCCGGTACTTATACCATTAAGGTGGAATTTATTAAGCCGCTTCAATCTATGGAAGTTTTTGTAGTAAATGATGCAGCAAGTTATAAAAGGCTTAGCGATCTTGGTATAGATGCGGCCTGGCCGGAAAACCCACCTTATATTGCTGATTTAGCGACCAATCCCTGGTTGGCTGTTATTGTAAAGCGGCATGAGAATTATTTGCCTACAAATGATAATGAAGGTAATGAAGTGTATTTTCAGGATACCGCTATCTATCGTAATGGCGTTCTGTTAACAACACCTTTCTCAGCTAATTATACTTATGGCAACGCATTTAGCGCCTATATAGGCCCTGCCCCAGCTAATGATGGGGATTCCTTTAATCAAGATTCCCTTAGTGGCATCTACGGCGTTTATATTGAATTTCAAGGGGCAATCTATTATGAAGAAGTAAGTTATACCCACCCCGGCGAAACTGTTCATAATGTAGATTTGATTAATGGTTTAACTAATGATAAAATTAAATCCTTTATTATTACAGGTGAAGATACCATAACTTTGCCCTCTGCCGATGAATTGCCGCAAATGGAGGGTTATGTTTTCCAAGGCTGGTCTAAAGATGGCGAAGAAACTCTTTTAGATATTACCGGAAATATACCGATTAATTCAGCCGCCACTTTTACCGCCCAATACCTGCCAATTACCGAACAAATCATCACATTTAAAACCGATAAGGTAGCGGCTTATGCCGAAGCCGGCATAAGCTTGGCTAATAATACCATTACCTTAGACCATACTAGGTTTATGGCTTGGCTTAGCGAGCAGGCTAATCCCTCGGACGCTCTAAGTAAATTGCTGGTATTAAATGATAATAGCGAAACTCTGCTTTGTGTCGAAATGCAAATGACTGCACCGGCTGGGGCTGATTCTGTAGAGACAGTATCCGGCACAGGCTTATCAAATCAAGCGTACGACCGGGTAACAAATGGCATCATTTCATTCACTATCGATATTATGGAAGCCAGCACCAGACCTTTAAACGATTTTACGAAAAACGAAATCTACACCTGGTTTAATAGCCCGATTGGTAATACCGGTAAAGGCAAACTAATAGCCGCCACCGAACAAACTCTAAGTTTCCGCACTATCAATAGCCCCATCAGCCATACAGCTAAAACGCCATACGACTTAACCATAGCACTTGCTGCCGGTATGGAAACTGTGCACTTAGGTGCTGATATTGATATGGGAGATACTGCCCTTGTAATACCGGCCGGCACTACCCTAAATGTGGCGAATTATACGCTTACTATTAATGATCCGGATGATAATCATTATGTAGCGGGCATCTTAAATATTAGCGGCGGCAAGGTTGTTGCCTATGATATGTTTACCGGTGCTGGCGAAATAAATATATCGGGCAGCGGTAAGCTGCAGATGGAGCAACTATACTTTGATCAATCCGCACCCATATTTAGCATAGCCGGCGCAAACTCTATGCTATCTTGGGCTAATACTGGAGAATTTGAAGAATTAATAACCATCTTTATCGGCAGCGGCGGTATCATAGAGCTAAGCAACGATGCCATGCTAACTTATGATATAGCACCAGACAGAATAGAAGGTGGCGATGGGGATGAAGGTAGCGGCATATCACCGGCCGCATCGTATTCTACAGAAGCAACCTATACCCTCCAAAAAGGTACCGCAACCATTAAAAAAAGCCATTCTACAAACAAAAACTTTATTATTGATGCCGGTGCTGTACTGGTGCTGGATATAACTTCCGGCGAGGGGGATGCAGCAGCAAATGCTTTAAGCTTTACGGGGGCGAATATTACCAATAATGGTATATTATCCGTACAGGAGGGCAGCACCTTAAATCTTATCGCAGCCAGTAAATTGCCCACCGAGCAAACAGGCCAATATATTATTAATGGCGAAGTGAATGGCAGCTTTATAGGTGGCGATTATGGAACAGGCAGCTTTGATTTTGAAAATACCGATGCCAAAGTTGTATTTAACCCCGGCAGTTTGTGGTATAAAAATGAATCGTTGTATTTAAGCACGAGCACAAATGATGCAAATCAGGAAAATAGCGCTATAGTACTTGATTACGGCGTCAGCCTAATCTTCGAAGATGGCGCATATAGCCTGGCTGCAGCCCCGATGATTCCTGTGGGCCTTTATGTTCATAGCTATGCAACTTTTAATAAACCTATTCACTTAGAAGAATTTCATACTATAAACGTATCTGTCGGCGGCCACCTAACTTTAAATGCCGCCCTAACCGGCAACGGCATATTGAATGGGGATATAGCCGAAGGTAATACAAAAGCCATCCTTACCATCGGGCCAAATAGCTCGGTGGAATGGCTTAAGCTTAACCCCGGCACATATGTATCTAGTTATGATGATTCAACCCAAACCAGCAGCTGGGAACCTTATACACCCCAAAACTAACCCCCCAGCCCTGTAGAGGAGGGCTGCCACGCCCTCCCACCCACTAATATCCCCAATTATGTTCATAAAAACACCCAAATACCATACAATAGGCGAAATCTATTTCCGCCCATTGTATGGTATTTTGCCGGTGCTATGTATTTATATTATACTTTAGAATGGTGGGGGCAAGGCCTATTCACAGTAATTCTCATGCTTTTCCTTGACGACACAACTAATATAGTATAAAATTAATATATATATACTTAAGGAGGCTTAAAAATGATATTTACTAAAACAAATCGTTCGGCTAAATTTATTATTATTGCTTTGTTCAGCCTTTTATTATTATTTACTTACTCAAATGTGGCCTTGGCAAGCCCTGGGGCGGCTGTGAATAATCCGGCAGAAATCGGAGCTATCAAGTTTGACGAAAATACTGCCCCTACATTAACTATTTCCGGCTTGCAAGATGTTAGCAGCCTTGAACTTGCATTTACAAATGCAAGTTGGAGTGGGGGCAGCAACTATGCAGGTACAGGCTTTACAGTGAATCATGGCAATGATACGAGTATTGTTACTATCAACCTCCAAAACAACCCCACCTCCATCACCATCCCCCTAATAACAACTATCGAAAATACAAAGGCATCTTCCTCGGTAACTGTTACCATTGTAGAAGGTACCCATATAATTAATCCAGAAATAATCGGCACCTATCCCTTCACCACTGCCAATACCCCATCAAATAATATTAACAAAGGCAATGATGAAGAACAAAAAAACACCCTTACCATTATAAATCCTATTCCGGGCACTTTAGTCAAAATCGGCAACAACACATATATGCTTAATGTCGCCCAAACAGATGCTAACGGCAATACCGTATCGCAACCCATATCTTTTGCCGGCACACCTCTAATTACCATTACTCCGGGCAGCAACAATGCTGTGAGTAATAGCCAAGTTACCGTTATGGATAAAAGTCCCTTAACAGGCAGCACATCTGCAGACGGCGAAAGCATAAGCATTAAATTAAATACCAACACAACAGGGGCAGCTATTCACGGCTTAATGTTGCCATCCAATGCTAAACAACAGACCCTCACAGATATGGCAATTAACTTAACCGATTTAAACGAGCATCTGGATTTCGTACTGGGTCAGCATAAAGAGATCTATCCGCCGCCAGCCCTACGTGATATTCCTTTCGAGATGCCAAACGACAAAATAATGCACCTTAGCTTGCAACCTATAGCTGCTATTTTTGATGAGAGCTATGAATTTAATATAGACTTGGAATTTCTCGAAGGCCATTCGGCCGCAGATGAATTGATCTTAACTGCTCCCACCGGCTTTGTTTGGCAGCAAACAGAAGAAATTGCTATAACAGGCTTTGCTGTTTATACTATTACGCTTAGCGAAGGTAATAGGGTGCTGTCTTTAAGTTTTACAGCCAATGCAGATACCTTGGAGGATATTGCCTTGGAAGGTCTTAAGCTTATGCCTACCGCAGATGCTGCAAAAGCCCCTATAAATGTGGAATTAGCAGGTTTTGGGGTTGAAGCTAATTTAATTGTGGGATATTATAGTCAAGATGGCAAACTGCCGTCCCTGCCGGAGGGCACAGGCACTTATCAAAACTCTGCCGTCAATCAACAAAATTTAACCTATACCACAGCTGTAGATATAACCTTTGAAGAAGAACATTCATTTAAATCTCTCTATATTTCAGTACCACTAGGCTTTGAATGGATAAATACTGACCGAGTCACTGTGTATGGCCGGGGGGGGGATTATATTAGCAGCAATGTTTCGGTAAACTCTACGGTAATGAACTTGACTTTGGATAGCGAGATTGATACAGATGAGCTTACCATAGAACATCTCGCATTGCAACCTACAGAAACAGCCGACCTCGGCGATATAAATGTACTTCTTTCGGTTGGCGACGCATTGACCGAAATGCCAATTAATATAGACCATTATGAGGGACCACCGGAGGGGCAGCAGCCGGAGCAGCAGCAGTCTGTTAATAATAGTGTAACAGGATCAACTTCTATTTTTGCTATAGGCAGCACGGAATTAACCTTAAATGACGAAACTATCCACATGGATGCTGCACCGTATATTAATGCCCGAAACCAAAGCGCCTATGTACCGTTAGCATTTTTTGCCCAAGCAATAGGCATCCCCTCTGAACAAATTAGTTGGGATGACACTACCAAAACAGCAACCATAGTGGATAGCACTTCTTCTTCGGAGAATGTATTTAGTTTTGCATCGGGAAGCAGCCAGGCAATCATAAATGGCGAATCGCAAACTATGTATAGTCAGAATAATGTAGCCCTAATTACTGAAATTGTTAAAAGCCGCACATATATCCCCTTGCACCCCGTAGCTGAGCTATTGAACGTAGATATTTCATGGGATCCGAACACAAGGAGTATTTCTCTTGAGCATTAAGCATTAGAAAAGGCGCATTAAGGTTTTTGTTACTTTACCGGCAAGATTTTTTCTTCTTGCCGGTATTTTTTATGTACTAATGAAAGCCAAAACCGGGGCTTGATTCATCAAATCCCATTTCTTCGGCGGTTTTGATAGCCCAAGTTATGGAGTATACGCTTTGATAGTGGGTTATTTGGTGGGTGCTGTTAAATTAAAAACCCTGCCACCGCGGACAAAAAAAGCTACGCCCTAGGACTAGCTTTTTGGTTTTTCGACACTAAAAACAACCGCCAGATAATCACCGGTTGGGCAATTTTTTGACGGTTGTTTTTTTACAGCCTCTTACTTTTTATTCAGTAATATTCTAGCTATAGCGCATTAACATGATAGCCACCTGCGCCCGACTGGCCGCTCCCTGCGGATTTAAGCTGCCATCTTCCATGCCGGTAAAACTGGGTTTTCTACTCACTCAAATATCTCATCAAAATAGTAGCAACCTGGGCGCGAGTAGCTTCGCCTTGCGGCTCTAAGGTGGTTTCGGTCATGCCGCTGATTAGGCCTTCGCTTACTGCCCAGCTCATGGCATCTGTTGCCCACTCTGCTATATTGGTGGCATCGGTGTAGGCGCTTAAATCGGTGCTTACAGTGCTGGCTGCGGCATAGCGGTAAAGCATGGTTGCTAATTCTTCGCGGCTGATATTGCCATCAGGGTTTTCGCCATCGGAAACACCGTTTTCAATAGCCCAGGCTTGGCCTTTGCTATACCACATCTCGCCGCCATCGGTATCTATGCCTTCGATGCGGGCTAATACTGTCCACATCATGGCGCGGGTCATATGGGCATTGGGGCTAAAGGTGGTTTCGCTGGTGCCGGCAAATAAGTTGTTCTGATAAGCATACATTACAGCCTCATAGAACCAATTTTCAGCACTTACATCGCTAAAGGGGTTGGCGGTAGGAATATCTGCTTTTAAGCCAATCATATATAAGGATAAATGATCAACGCTAAAGATTACCATGCCGCTTTCCTCATCATAGCGGCCATTCATATCTTGGATATTGCCTTCATCGTCGATATAGTAAACAGTGATATTCTCGGCATCTTCGCCGTCTGCTAATTGATAGGGTAAGCTGATCATAATATCATCGCCAAAATCGCTGATATATTCACTGCCGGCCATAATCGAAATATCATAAAGCGGACGATCGCCAACGATATCTTTTTGTCTATCGTTTAAGATATCAGTATCGGCTTCGGCAATGGTGATATTAAGATCACTGCCATCTGCTTGCTCGCTGATAGTTGCCAAAACATCTTGCGGTAGGCTCATTGTGCCTAGGTCGCTGGCAATTAGCAAATTGTCAATCGTGCTATCCTCGGCGGTTAAGGCGGCTAAAGCTTCGGCGCTTAATTTGGCGGTGGCGGTATGGGCAGAGCTTGGCGTATCAACTTCAACCAAGATATTGATATCATTGCCTGCTGCCGCTTCTTCGCCGGCGGCTTCAATCGCATCTTCCATTTTGCTGCCACTAATTGTAGCGGTGGATACGCCATCATCGGTGGAGGTTGTTACCTCGATAGTAGCTGTGGTGGTATTTCCTTCACTTTCAACATCAACAGAGGGGGCGCTACTGCTGCTACCTCCGCCGCTGGGGGGTGGGGTAGGAGTGGGGGCTTTAGGGGTAGCAGTTGCATTACCTTCGACACTTGCGTCTATCGCATTATAGGCCTTGATGGTAAAGGTATAGAGTATGCCATTGGTTAAGTTGCTAAAGGTATGGCTTAAGATATTGGGATTAAGGGTAATGGTATCTATGCCATCGGATAATTCATACTTGATAATCGGGCTACCATTATCATTGGGGGCTGACCAGTTAAGCTTAACTTGGCCATCACCTGCGACGGCGCTTAAGGCCGGGGCTGCAGGGGCTGCGGCGGCTATCGCAAATGTTTCATCTGCGATAATGCTGCCGGTAAAGTTATTTGTGGCTATAATTTGGGCGCTAATGGTATGCCCTTGGTCGGCAGCATCGATGGTGTAGGTGGAGGAGATAAGTTTTGTGTTGTTACCACCACCCATGGCTTCTGTTAGGTCTGTACCGCCATCGGTAATGAGCACTCCGTCACGCAACCATACTATAGATACATCGTTTAGCGCTACCGTTGCGGTGGCAGGATATTCTAGGGTAGCTGTTAGCACAGTGTCAATTATTGCCGGGTCGGCAGCTGCAGTTACTTCAAAAGTGCCGGGCAGCATTTCCTTGCCTACTTCCACGCCGGCTTCTGCTATGCCGATAAAAGTTAATTGAGGAGTATAGACAACTTTTAATACTTTGCCGCTATCATCGGCGGTTACGGTGTATTCAAATGTTGTTGCTCCATCAATTTCAGCATTGTCACGATACCATTGATAAGTACCTGCTTGGGCTACTGTTGGCATTATATTGCTAATATTAGCAGTTAGTTTATCGCCTACGCTTACTGCAGTATCGGGAGTAGAATCAGCGATAGTTACCGCACCGCTAATTGCCATTTTGTCAATCGCTACAACTTCGCTCTTAAGGGAAGTGCCGCTATAATTGACATCGGCTTTAGCCGTAGCTTGGGCGCTAATTTCCGTGCCGGAATCGGCTGCACTTAGAATATAAACACTATCAGTTGCACCGTCAATTTTGGCATCGCCTCTAAACCATCCCCAACTTAATTGGGTTTCGGGAGAAATAATACCGGGTAAAGAAGCACTTAAAACATTACCTACTTGATTAGTGCCGGCAATTTGGGCGGTTATGGCACTGATATCTGCCTGGGCAATGCTAAAGTTGATTTGAGCAGTGCCGCTATAATTGCCTGTGGCGGTGGCGGTGAGTTTGTAGATGGCGGTATTAGTGCCGGCATCAATATTATTATCATGGCTAACCTCATAATCAGCGGCTGTGATTAGATTAGCTGCGGCTGTGCCATCAATAATAGTGGTAGATGGGGTTTTAGCTAGGCCATCATAGGTAAATTGCTCGGTGATGGCGGTAATCATGGTGTTGCTTAAAGCTTTTTTGCTAATAGTAAAGGTATCCGAACCGCTGCCGCTATGGGTTTCGCTAACTAAAGTAGCAATTACCTTATAAGTGCCGGCATTGGTGGGTTTGATTGTGCTTAAAGCATAAACGGTGGGGGCTATACCTTCGTATTGATAGGTGAAGCCGGCATTTGCGCCGGTATCTGTGCCGTTACCGGCATCTACTTGACTAGCCTCGCCGGGATCGCCTAAAGCTTCACCATAGGTGATATCTGCCGGGGCTGTTACCGTTACATTAACCGGGAATTTATCGGTAATGGTTAAAACCATCGAGGGCATGGTTGCCGGCAAGGTTGCCCAGGCCGGGGCATTGGTTGCGGTAAGGGTGATGGTGATAGTTTGGTTTTGATTGGCGGTTACGGCATTGGCGACCGCCTTGATTTGGGCTAGGGTTTTGTCGTATACGGGGGTGAAGGTGCCGAATTCAAAACCAATTGTCGGTGAGGAGAAACTATAGCTAATACTAGCAGTAGGCAATCCTAAAGCAGCTAAAGTTTCAGCCTCTATTACTGCTGATTTAGCCATGGTTTTGGTTTCTTCGATTTCATTATCATCATCCATATTAACATTTACCGGGTTTACCGTTAAAGTAGCCTTATAGGGAGTGGCGGGAGTATAGGCATTGAAGTTAGCCCCTGCAGCTACAGTGCCAATATAGGTATAGGTTGCGCCTTGGGGATTATAAGTTTCGGCGGCATTTTCCCAGGTTATGGGTAGATTTGCTGTTTTATCAGTGCCATAATTTACCGTAACATTAGCCGGCAAGAAGTCGGCACCATCTTTAGTTATAGCTTTGAGGGCTGCAGCATCGGTATTGGCAACATGAGTAGCATTGATCACATAGCTCGGGGCAGCAGTTGCAATGCCGGTGATAGTAGCTTTGGCAATATCAACGGTTAGGCTGGGTTGGGTTAGGGTGTAGTTGGCGGCATCAGTGCCGGCAAGGATTAAGTCATCAATATCAACAGCTTTGCCATCACCTGCATCGGCAGTTGATATTGTGCCGGAAGTAGGGCTGGTCGTGATATTGACAGTGGTAAACCCGGTTACTAGGTCAGTAGGAGTTGGGGTGGCAGTACCGGTAATAGCAACTGTTGTATTTTCAGCTTCATAATCTCTGTTAGTAGCTGTAAGACCGCTTACCGTAATTGCTTTTTGGGCTACATTGATTGTTCCGGTATACACCGGTATATCGGTATAGGTAGAAATGCCGCCTACAGGGGTACTGGTAAATAAGATATCATAGCCATTAGCAGCTAAGGTAGGCATATTGCCATTGCCGCCCCGAACTCTATAAGTACCTTCAATCGTATCTAAGCCTACTTTGGCTACAATATTATCATCTTTAATAGAAGTAATAATTTCGCCCCAAGTATCACCGAAGGTGATAGTGCCGGTTTTTAGATTTACTAAATCAGTGGCAGTGGTTGCTGCGGTGATGGCTGTGCCATCAGCTTCTTCAAAGGCGATTTTAACCAGGTTGAGGGTGATGGCTTTATCCTTATCCCCCAAGATGGCGGTTAAAGTAAAGGTATTGCCGGTTGCAGGGGTGGGGCTGGCTGTATTATCTACTAATAATTCGGCCTGTTCACCTTCGGCCGTTATTGATGTATCAACATCTACTCCAACTGCAGGTGTGCCGGCAAATGCTAAAGAGGGACTATCAGCCATCTCGGTGCTATACTGGTCAAAAGCTTTAGCCGAATAAGTTATATCATTATCAATATCACCAAGCGGGATAATAATAGTATCACTATTGCCGCTTATTTCGGTAGCCGTAGCACCTGTACCTTTGTAGATTTTAACGGTGGTGGCAGCGGCAGTATCACGGGCAATGGTAATGGTGGCTGTATCGGCAATAGAACTATTGCTTACGCTGGCATCGGTAGCGGTAACAGTAAAGCTTACCGCAGTTGTATCGGGAACAGCCGCTTTAACAGTAGCTGAATTAGCGGCAACAGTCACCGTAGCATAATGATTACCACCCTCATCATCTTCGGCAATAGTAATACCATTAACTGTGGCAGCCCCATCTGTTTTGGTAATAGTCCAATCGAGATTGCTATAACTTTCAACACCAAATTGATTATAGACTACGGCTCCCAATCGTGAAGAAATGAAATCTGTGGCAGCATCTGCCGGAACAGTTATAGTGGCCGGGGGTGTGCTAAGCATGATATGGGCAACACGGGCAGCTGCTTTGTTTATTTCAACATCTATAGAGCCTACAATATCGGCAGTGCCGGCATCGCCATCGGTATTTACGGCAGCGGTAATGCTATAAGTTCCTTCTTCAGCGGCACTGGTTACGGTTAATACGCCGCTGCTATCAATAGTTACACCGCTAGGGTCGGTATCACTTCCTAAGGCCACATCCCAAGTAGGTGTGGGGTTAGGCATGGCTGCACCTGCATTATCAATAGCGGTGACATTAAATTGACGAGTGATTGAACCATCCGTGAAAGTGTCCCCATTAAGTATAGCATCGGGCACAGCTAAGTCGCCGCTGCCGGCATCGGTAATGGTTACGCTATTGGCTCCGACGATGGTGGCAGTGGCGGCTAGGGCGCCGGTGGAGGTTTGGTATTGGACACCATTTTGACCAACTTCATAGAAATCATCGTTATAATCTGTTTTTGTTCGTATCGCAAAATCATAATCACCTGCTGCTACCCCTGCTTTTACAGTAAAAGTAACATCTAAGGCTGTAATAGGCCTTAATTCTGTAGAGCTTCCTGCTTGTAAATATTCATTATAGTATTGCTCTTGCAATGCCCCTGTTGCGGCAAAAACCGCAAGTGAGCCATTAATGATATCATTAGAATTTGTCGCGCCCGGCATTAAAGTGTTAATATCGGGATAATTATTATAATTAAAACTATCTACCTCAAAAATACTCGGGTTATAATCCAAGGTATACTGATATGAAATTAAGCTTGTATCTAAGCCGGTGGTTACAATTGTTGCCTTAACTTTTTGCCCTGCAATAAGTGCAGCGGGGTCAGAGCCATCAACCCCGGTTAAGGTTAAAGTGGTTACCGGATCTACTCCATCCGCAGCCTGCGCTGTAATAATCATCGCAAACATAGCGACTAAAACAGCAATTAATACAATAAGTTTTTTCATCAATTTAGGCCTCCTGATTATTAATTTTCAATTGGATAACTGCTAATAATATTAGCTAATTTCTGCAAGATTAAAGATGAATCAAATGCTGTTAAATCTGCATCGTCACTAACCATGCCTGCCTCTTGTTGAGTATTAGTTAAAGCAAGCGATTTTCCCAAAAAGCTAAGTATCATCGAGGCATCATAGGCAGTTACCGTAGTATCCCCACTAACATTAGCCAATTCCAACTGCATCTCACTCCAACTAGCCAATACCTCAAAACTACCCACCAACTGATAAGCAGCATCGGCCGCATTGCCCGACATATAAATATTATAAGTGCCGGCGGCATTTAAGCTATCGGGGTAAATATTAAACTGCAAGCTACCATCAGCCGCAGCCGGGGATTGGTCGATATAGCGGATATTATTAGCCGTGGGCACTTGGCCATCTTTAAGCAAAAAAACCAAATACTGGCTGCTGGCTTCACCGCTAAATTGCAAGCTCATCTTAGCCACATCATCATAAACAGCAGTGGTGGCTGCATTATGCGTAATCGAATAGGTTTCGGCTGCCGCATCGGCTGCGGTTTGCAATTCCAGCTGATAGCCGGCTTCTAAATCAATAGCCGTTGCCCCAAAAGCGCCTGTAGCCGTACCGCCAACCATGGTGGCTGCCATCGCCCAAGCAGGTAAGAGCGCCATAATTGCTAAAGTTAAAATAAGTATTAGCGAAAGTTTTTTCATCGGTTTCCCTCCTTTTAATTTATAGTACAACCTTATATATTATTATAGTTTACCAACATCACCGCAATTTGAGCGCGGCTGGCAAATTGCTTGGCGGCTAGGGTATCGCCTAAAACCAAGCTATCTGTGCCGGTATAAATTTCATTATATACCGCCCAATAAACCGCCGGCCTAAATTCGGCAAGCACCTCCCCTTCATCAAGATAATTTTGATCATAAATGCTATAATAGGTAGTTTCCAAACCGGTTACACTACCGCTTAGCCTAAATAAAATAGCCGTTAGCTGCTCACGAGTAACAAAATCCTCGGGGCCGAAAGTTTGCTCATCATAACCGTAAACAATACCGTTTTCGGCCGCCCAGGCTATCGGTTGATGATAATAAGTATGCGCCGGGTTTAAATCGCTAAATGGCGCTGCGCTCTTTGGCATGGGGCTACCGGCATTGCGCCATAAAATGGTAATCATCTGGCCACGGGTAACATAATCATCGGGGGCATAAATGCCATTGCCATGGCCTTCGACCAAGCCTAAGGTTGCCGCTTCGGCAATTTTAGCTTCTGCCCAGTGGCCTGTTGTATCGCTAAATGGATTGTTGCCGGCAGCTTCCTCGCTTAAATCGCTGCTAGGCTCATCACTAGTGGCATTACTATCACTGCCACCACTACCACTGCTATTTCCACCACCACCATTATCAGTCGGCGGCTGCGGATTAGCAGAGCTATCTTCCTGCCCTAAAACAGTATAGGCCAGGCTCGTGCCCTCGCCATCGCTGGCAATAATATCATTAAGTTCAAAACCATAATCACCGGCGGCTAAAACCGTAAATTCAGCCACAGCAATTATGCCATCGCCGCCCACTTCGGTAGCCGAGGCGGCCGCCACAATAGCCCCATCGGGTGCTGCCGGGTTTTCGGCCGACATCATCGGCTCTAAAACCGCACCTTTGCTGATGGCCGTGCAGTTTAGCACCGCCTTATCAAAGGCCAAGGTAAATTGCAACGCAATAAGCCCTGGATTATTGGCCAGCTCTACTTCAACGGTAAAACTAGAGCCGATGGCTGTTTGTTGCGGATAATTTAGGCTAAATTCGGCTTTTTCGGACGCCATAACCGGGCTTGCTTTTAGGCAAAATACTAAAATTAAAGTTAAAGCACAGATTTTTTTAGCATAATAACTCCTATTTTAATTAACTGTTAATAGCTTAACTGTTTTTTGTTGTAAGGGTAAATTATTTTGGTCAATGACAAATAATTCGATGCTATAATCACCGGCGCTTAAATTTTGATTTAGGCTTAAAGTGCGGCTATCGCTGCCGGCGGTGATGGGCGAGCTGATTAAATCAATCAATTGGCCTTGG
>CAYJPF010000009.1:0-22611 GCA_964372025.1 uncultured Peptococcaceae bacterium
CCCACCTGGAAAATTAAAAATACCGCTCCAACTACTTTTGCTAGTTTAATAAGTTATTTTACTCGCTAGCTGCTTTTGACCTCAAATCTTATCTTCGATCGCTAGCCTTTTAGGGTACTTTGCTTTGGTTCGGATTATGGGCTCGTGCTTAGCTTTTTGAAAAAAAGCAAAAACTCTTAGAATTAAAAAAGGTTGTCGCAGTTTTTTGCGACAACCTTTTTTTGTTCTACATAATCATTTGCTTATAAACCAATACCATCCTCGATGCAGGCTATCATTGCATCCATTGCCAAGATGCCACCATCGCATAAATACCAGTTAGATCCCGGAGTTAAATAGATAATATTGCCATTTTGGGCAGCAGTAGTCTGCGCAATAATATCATTATCCATCAATTGCTCAGCAGTAATCGGGGTTTCATCACCTACTGCCGTATCCTTGTCCAAAACAAATAAATAATCAGGGTTTAAATCTAAAATCAAATCCATACTGGCAATATCACCATGATTTACATCATCATCAGCATCTAAATTGGTAAAACCCATGCCAATCTCATCAACCGCAGGATCAGCACCATCCATAATTATCGACGCACGACCACCATTGCCCAAAGCATTATACTCCTGACCGGTTACTAACATGATCAAAACCGGCCACCAAGGAAGATAGCAAAACATCATATTCATTAGGGTCGAGCATGCGAATCATGGTATTGGATATGCTGCTAAAAAAGGTAGCCAGTACCGTGCCGGCCAGCAAAATATAAAGAATATTATATTTAGTAAGCTTAAATAAATAGCTATACATTAAGGTAGCCACAAAACCCATAATGCTGATATCGATAATAAAGGCTAAATTTTTATTGGCCAAAATAGCGCTGGTTGCCCCAAAAATAAAGGCCAAAGAAGTATGTACCACAATATAAAGCGCATTCATCCCCAGCAAACAAGGGTAAACAAAGCCCCCAGCAGGGCGATATCTAAAATTGTGCCCCGAATTCTGTCGCCTTTAAACATCGAAACAATATTGGGGATAATTAAACCAATATAGGAAATTGTGCCGGCCGTTACAATAATGCTGGCCGTTAGCACTGCCGAAATGGTTAAACCGCCAAAGAGGATAAACTTATAATTAATGCCCAAGTTGGCAGCAAATTCCTCGCCCAGGCCGGCAATATTAAAGTAATTAGCATATATAAAAGCAATGATAATTAAGGGGATAACTAAAAATACAATTTCATAGCGGCCTTGCAAAATCATAGCAAAGCTGCCGGTAAAGGTATTTTGCATTACCTGCATAAGGCCATATTGATAGGCAAAATAGGTGGTTATACCGCTAATTACCGTGCCAAACATTATCCCGATTAAAGGCACCATAATAATATCTTTAAACTTAATGCGCTGAATAAACCACACAAAAAGCCAAGTGCCTAAAATAGAAGTTACAAAAGTAATTAAGGTTTTGCTAACCAGGCCGGCTGCCGGGAATAGCAAATAGGCCATTAGCACCCTAGCGTAAAATGGCTTGAACCCAAGTGGTTTTGCCCCACAAGCGGCGGCAGCTAGCGGTTTAGCCGCTACAACACGTAGCCCCACTACGAGTAGCAGCGTCCGCACCACTATCTGCTCGCCGCTTGAGGTGCAAAACTGCTTCGCACCCCTAAACCAAACTCATTAAAATTTAGGTTTAAAGTTATTTTATTGCTAAAAATGCATATTTTCGCTTAAATTATAGTCCAGCTAGAGTTTGGCTTAGGGGCACATGGGTTCAAGTCATTTTACGCTAGCCAAACCTATATAATCCGAACCCATTTTTAGGCCGCGGCCTATTTATCTTCTTCTTCGGTTTCGGTTGCGGTTTCGCATTCGCATTCGCAATCACATTCTTCGCAGCATACTACAATATCATCTTCGGCCAGCATTTCGCGCTCGGCAATAATATCTTCGATATCTTCTTTTAAGTTCATTAAATCCTCTAAGCTTAAATCATGCAAATCCTGATCATCGCTATCGCATAGCGGTAGGCCATGGCTGCTTAAAAAGCTATCCACCTTGCCTTCATTTTTTTTGTACAAATATACACCAATTGCACTTACACCTAGGCCAATTGCTAGTCCTTTTACTAAACCGTTCATTTTAATTCCTCCTTAATTATTTAGCCAATCTAGATCGAAAAAGATTTTGATTGGAATTTTCCATAAAATTACGCCCCATCATATACACATTTTGCGATAAATACTTATCAACAACCTGATCAAAAAAATCTATTTTTTTATTCGATGCTTTTTCGTTTAATAAACGCACTGCATAATTGGGATTATTATTTTGCTTTTCAATTTTAATAATCAGCCCCTTATCCTTAGCCGGGAATAGATGGCGGCCAAAAACAATAAGCCAAACTAAGGGTATTGCTAAATTGGTTTGGCCACGGCTCATGGCATTGGCTAAATAGATAATGGCCATAACCTCGGGGTCGAAGCTGCCACGCTCGGTTAGCTCATGATAACCATGCTCGATAACCGCACCGGCCGTAGTACCTAAAGCGCACCATTTGCTAATAGCGCTAATGCTAGGGCTATTTAGGCCAAATAGCGGCCCCAAATGCTGAATTGCTGCATTAATTATAATGCTGGCTAAAGCAATTTTGCCGCTGGTGGCCATTTGTGGCCCACTTTGCTTGGCTAAATTGCTGATATGCACATATTGCAAATTATTCTGACGCGCATAAATAATGGCAATCGGTGCTAAAACCTCGCTAAACTCTAAATCCTCATAGCAAATTAATGCCGTTTTTAGGCGCTGATTATAGCTAAACGCTGTAATCTTAGGCTGGCCGGCCATAAACTTTTGAGCCAAATCAGGACTGCTTAAACCCAAGCTTAATTGCAAGCGCATTCTACCGGGCAAGGAATGGATAATATTCAAATCGGCATGAATCATGGCCTATCCTCCTTTTTATTGATCAGTAAGCGACAAGAATTAGCCACCACGGCAATGGTGCTCATATTATGGATAACCGCACTCCAAAATACCGAGATATTGCCGGCTGCACCCCATAAAAGGCCCAGCGAATTGATGATAATTACCATCCCAAAATTTTGCTTAACTATGGCCATAGTATAATCGGCCAGCTCGCGCACGCGGGGGATTAGCATTGGATCATTAGGGCTGATAATAATATCGGAAGTTTCCATTGCCACATCGGTGGATTTAGAGCCTAAGGAAATACCCACATCGGCATAGGATAAGGCCGGCGCATCATTAATGCCATCGCCAACCATTACCACCTGATTACCCTCGGCTTGCATTTTTAAAACGGTGGCCGCTTTGTTCTCCGGTAATAATTCGGCATTATAGGCGTCAACTCCTATCATATCGGCAATTATTTGGGCTTGCTCTTTACGATCGCCGGTTAAGAGGGTAATTTGATCAATGCCTTTTTGACGCAAATTATTAATAGCCCGCCGAATATTAGCCCGTGGTTGATCAATAATATATATGATAGCCAATAATTTTTGATCTAAAGCCACATAAATATCCATACCGGCCTTGGCATCCAGCATGGCGATATCGGGCAGCATAATCCCGTTTTCGGTCATAAAATCATAGCTGCCTACTCGCACTGTTTTACCATCTACCACAGTTAAACTACCCTTGGATACTATGGTTTCTACCTGCTCATGACGGGGAATTTTAATGCCTAAACGGATAGCATAATCCAAAATAGCAGCAGCCAAAGGATGGGAAGAAGTTTCTTCCGCGGCGGCGGCTAGGGCTATAATTTGTGGCTCGCTAAAACTATCTTCGATAATCTTAACCATCGATACCTGCGGTTTACCTTCGGTAATGGTGCCGGTTTTATCCAAAATTAAAGTATTGGCTCGGCTAAGCATTTCCAGGCTGGCGCCGCCTTTGATTAGTATGCCCCGTTTAACCGCACTATTAATCGCCGCCGAAAAAGCGGTAGCGGTAGAAAGTTTAATTCCGCAGGAATAATCGATAATCAGCATCTTTAAGGCCTGCTCGGTACGGCGGGTAATTAAAAATACGGCAATCGCTGCCATAAAATTCAAAGGCACCAAATAATTGGAAAACTGATCAGCATAATGCTGTAAAGGCGCTTTTTTGGCATCAATATTTTCGATCATATTGATAATCCGCGAAACTACCGTATCATCGCCCACTTTTTCGGCCTTAACGGTAATCACGCCGCTTTTAATTAAAGAGCCTGCTAAAACCTTATCGCCTGCCTTACATAAAGCCGGCATAAATTCGCCGGTGGTAGAGCTTTGGTCTACCAAAGCCTGGCCGGCCACAATTAAGCCATCCACGGCAATTTTTTCGCCGGTATGGATAACTACCTGGTCATCAATATTAATTTTTTCGATCGGAAAATGCTTTAATTCGCCATTTTCCAGCAATTTCCAAACATATTTTTCGTCCATGCTTAGCAAATTTTTAACCGAATTACGGGTACGTTCGATGGTATGTTGAGTCATAAACTCGGCAATATCAGATAACATTACAATAGTTAAAGCCGAATAGCTTTGGCCTAAAAGAATACTGGCCACAATTGAGGTAATGGTTAAAAAATCGGCATTTAAGATTTTATCTTCTTTAATACCGGCCGCGGCCGATTTAAAAAGCGGGCTGGTTAAACCCAAAGCTACCAGGGATGGAACCGTGGTTAACTTATTCAAATAGCTATTATTACCCAGGCCTTTTAGTGCTGCATTTTTAAAAACCGTATTACCCAAACCAATAGTAAGGCCCGAGATAATCAGCCGCTTTAAAATAGTATGCGAGCTGGGATCTACCGCCTTAGGGCTGGTTTTAAGCTCTTGTTTTTCCTTAAGGGCTATATAAACATCGATGGCATAGGGCTCGAAAATATAATTTAAAGCCTCGATTAAATGCTGCACCGAATTATACTTATGCTCGATGATAATATTTTGGCTAATTGCATTTAGGCTAAAGCCCTTAATATCGGGCAAAGCCTTAATTTGGGTGGCAATAGCACTATAGCTACCCTTTAGATATTTTAAGCCCGGATAATTAAGCCGTGCACGGCCGGGAATTTGGCTAATTATTTGCCCTTTTAAAATAGTTTTTACCATAATTAATCACCTTAATTTACTTAATATCTAATTTATCTTGATAAAACTGCTCGATTTCGGCCAGGGATTTTAGCTTTTTAGCCTGCGGTAAATATTTAATAACCTGATCAAAAAGATGCTCGATATGCCCGATAATTTGTTGCGGATTAAGAGTATCGGCTTGATAAACAATCAAGATTGTGCCAATAGCAGGATTGGCCTCGATACTTATAATGCCTTTAAGCGCCTTAAGCGTTTTAAGCACCGTAGGCAAAAAGAAGGCGGTTTCCTCTTTTGGCAAAAGCTGATAATTACTAATTTTTAAGCGCAAACGGCCGGGGCTTTGGGATTTAATATTTATTTTGAACATTGATTTAAGTAAAATATCATTAAGCATAATTTAATGCCTACCCCTAAAAATTTGCAAAGCGCCCCAGCGCAATAGGCTATAACCGCTGGGAATTTGCTGCGGATAACGCAAAATGCGATACAGGCCGCCGGCCAACATAATAATAGCAGCTAAAGAGCTTATATCCAATAGATTATTAGTTTTATATTTAATGGTAGCATTAAGGGTTTCGGCATATTCTTGCAGTTTGGTGCCGGCAATAGGCGGATTTTCCTGCTTGATTTGATTATCTAAGCCTAAAAGTTTGGCAATAACGGCCTGGATTAAATGCGGCTCGATTAAATCCTGATCAAAATTGATGATCAAGGTGGCGATATGGCAATTAATTTGCACCTGATCAACCCCTTTGATTTGGGTTAATTGATCGCTTAATTGCTGGGCTAGGGTTAAATTATCCTGAAGGCAAGGAATATAAAAGCGAATACGCCCGCAGATGGCCGATTTAACCTCGATAAGCCCCTTAAAATCGGGCAAGTACAGGTTATTTACAGTTTTATTTTTGAATAAAGCAACTAAAGCAGCCAGGCTACTAAGGGTAATTATTCCGGTTTTGATTAAAGCAATATTCATAAGCCACTCCTTTTAATTAAACAAAACTAACTACTATCTTTAACATAACATTTTTAGCCTAAAATGTCAATCACTTTAATGGCAGGATGATTATAAGCTGAATTGCCAATTAGCCAAAACTAACTTTTTTTAGCAAAACTATTGACTTCCACAAAAAGCTAAGATATAATGCTATTGTTAGCTACAGCTAACCAATAATACTAAAGGATGAAGCCTATGTGTTTTGAGCAAAAGCTAATTGAGCAATGCGCCCCTACTTTGGCTAATATTAAAACCGGCAATTTATTTACTTATAAGTATGATTGTGCAATGGGAGCCGAGGTAGAAATTAAGCGATGGCAAAAAACGCTGGCGATTAAGGGCATATCGATTACTATTTTGCGTAAGGATGCCCAGCAGGCCTTGATTTATGTATATCGATTGGAGGCATTGCGTGCGGATTTAGGCAATCGGCAGGCATTAGGCATATTGAGGCGATATGGTTATGCGCAGGGCAGGGTACGGATTGGTCATTATTTGGCGCGATTAAAAACCAGAATGATCAGTTATGACGAGTTTCCGCATGAGATTGGTTTATTTTTGGGGTATCCGCCTACTGATGTATGGGGATTTATTTGTCAGAGGGGGCGCAACTGTAATTTATGTGGTTATTGGAAGGTATATGGAAATAGTGAGCAAGCGGCGCAAAAGTTTGCGCAATATGATGCTTGCCGTGAATTATACAAGCGCTTGTGGTTGGAAGGTGAAAATCTTTGGCAATTAACCGTTGCCTGATTATAATATGAAAGAAGGTATTTTAATGAGTAAAGTTGCAGTAATTTATTGGAGCGGCACAGGCAATACTGAGATTATGGCGGAGAAGGTGGCTGCCGGAGCAAAAGAGATTGGGCATGAGGTAGATATTTTTACGGCTGGCGAATTTAGCGCAGCGATGGTAGACGAGTATGAGATTTTGGCGATGGGTTGTCCTTCGATGGGGGCTGAGGTATTGGAGGAATCTGAGTTTCAGCCGATGTATGATGAGGTGAGGGAGAAGTTAAGCGGTAAGAAGGTGGCGCTTTTCGGTTCTTATGATTGGGGCGATGGTGAGTGGATGGAGAATTGGGAAGAGGATGCCAAAGCGCAGGGTGCGGAGATTGTGTGCCCGTGCTTGATAGTGAATAATACACCGGATGATGAAGGCGAAGCACAGTGCATAGAAATGGGCAAGTCTTTGAAGTAGCCATTTTTGAAAGTAAAAGTTTTACTCAATTTTTTACAAAAAATTGCGGGGGTATTGCGGGGCAGAGCCCCCAAGGTCTTAAAGGGTTTAAGAAGTTTTAAAAAGAGAAGTTTTAAAAAGAGAAGTTTTAAAAAGGTTTTAAGCCAACCCAAAAACTAAGCAAGCAAATTTAGCTACAGGCAAAAAAGCAGCAAGGAAGAAAAGTTGGCTTAAAACCGGCGCCTTTTGGCGCAGCCAAAACAGCCTTCGGCGCCTTTTGGCGCAGCCAAAACAGCCTTCAGCGCCTTTTGGCGCAGCCAAAACAGCCTTCAGCACATTTTGGCGCAGCCAAAACAGCCTGCAGCACATTTTGGCGCAGCCAAAACAGCCTTCAGCACATTTTGGCGCAGCCAAAATAGCTAATAAGCAAACCAAACACCGCAAAAAAAATATAGTTAAGCAAAAAAAGGGAGGCTAACGCAAATTTTGTTATTTGCGTTAGCCTCTTTTTTGTTTTGCCTTCTTAAATACAAAAGTACGACTTCTTAAGCCTCGTCGATATAATCCGAACCCACCCTGGCGGGGTTCTTTGCCTACAACTCTTTTAATGCAAAACCTCGTCTTCATCCATTTCCGTATCTAACTCAGGTATATCACTTACCTCCGCCGGCACTACCACCGCTTCGCCAGCCCTTACCATGCCCAAACTTTCACGCGCCAATTGCTCCATATAAGAATCATTATTCGATAATAACTCCTTTTTAGCCATCAATTGCTCATACTCTTGCTCGGCTGTAATCAAATCCTGCTCATAAATCGCAATCTTATCCTGCATGTCAAGATAACGCCAATACTGGCTCAGCAAATTAAACATAGCCAAAACTATGCCCAAAATAATCAGTACTCTCGCACAATTAAAACGCCTTTTCCTATGATGGCTCATCGATTTCATCCTCTTCCAAATCCGCTAAATCATCATCATCAAATAACTTAAGTGCCTCGCCGGGAATAATAATAACCGTTTCGTATCCTTTAGCCCGGGCACGATTATATAATGTGGCAACCGAACTTTCGCCTAATTGTAATTTCTTAGCAATTACCTTAGCCGCATAGCCCATCTCTTTTAAAGTTACCACTTGCTTTTCTCTAAAACTTAACTTTTCCGCACCCCTGATCTCGATTTTCACTAAACTACCCTCCGACCCCAATTAGTCGGTTACCGCAATAACTAAACCAACATATTCACATTATACCAACAAATTGTGGACAAATCAACTACAAAATTGCTACAAATTTGCAAAATAATAGATTTTTATCTTTTTGCCCAGCTAAACACTGTTAATAAATTTTAAATTATTTTTGATTTTTTCATAATTCAAAGGATTTATCCACCCAAAACCCCAAAATTTCCGCAAATATCCCCCACTTATACACATTTTTTTATCTATCAAACTAATTGCCTTTAAAAGCAATCCAAACCTAAAGATATATGTTTTTTGTCATATATTTTTAACAACTATTTTATACAGCATAAGCCATAATTTTAAACACTTTTACTTAAACCGAATTTTGCGCCCCTTAACCTTGCCGCTAATATGCATCTGCCATTGCTCGGCCAAAGTTAATGGCGGCTTATCTTGCTGTTTAATAGCATCATCGCCATTTTGCTCGATATGCTGATATTGGCCAAGATTATCACTAGCTTTTGGCTCTATATCATCATCATCAAACTGATCCTTTTGCCGCCATTTTAAACGCTCGTTTAATTGCTTTTTTAACTGCTGCCGATACTTGCCAATCCCGGCCTTAAACCTTTGGCTTTGAGCTAAGCCCTTTTGATAATTCTGCCAAAAAATCAGGCCGCTTTTTAACATGGCTTTTTGCGGCATCTTGCTTAAATTTGCCTTGCCTACCTTAGCGCCCTTAACGGCATTAGCCGTATTAGTGCTATTAGGCTGCTCTAAAGACTTAGCCAATAGCTCTTTGGCTAAGGGCCTGCGCTTTCTTTTTTTGGCAAAATATGGGGCTAGGCTTAGCCTTTGCGCAATTATGCCCAAAAGTAGCCAAAAATAGATGGCCAGGCGCATAATACCACTGGTTAAATAAAACCATAAGGCCGCAAATAAAATTAAGATGATTAGCCAAAAAACTAAATCCTGGATAATAGCCTTAAAAAGCGGTCGGCGGCGATAAGCTATTTTTAGCCAATACAAATCATAAAAAAGGGCAATTACAAAACCGCCCATGATGGCCAAAATTACTAAACCCATTTGATTAATCATAATACTACCCTACTTTAACAGGCGGCTAAGCATATTTTTGCTGCGGCTTTTGCTGCTTTTTTCGCCATATTGCAAGGCATTGATAGTGCCGCTAATTGTTAAATTGCCGTTTTCTAAGCTTAAATTGCCCACCTTTAATTGCTCGCCAAAAATCTCTAAACCACCTAATACTGTGGTTAGCTCAATAATATTACTATCAAAACTATCTACGCTTTTTACGCCTTTAATCTCTAAAAAATTGCGCTCTTGCATATATAAACTTTGTTCCATTTTAAAAACCCCTTTAAAATTTAACTTTTATTAAGTTTATGCTTGTTTTTTTTTAACTATGACTAGCCAAATCCCAAACTATGTGATAAAATGTAAGCATGATTAAAACAGCAGCCCTAATTATAGCCAGCGGTAAAACCGCTCAGAACTTAGCCTTTAATCCTTGGCAGGAAGTAGCCGGGCAAACCGCCCTGGAACATCTTATTGCCACTTTTAAGGCTGCCAATATTGGCCAAATTTGTATTATAGCCGATCAACATGATCAACGCTATCAACCATATGAGCAAGAGGCTTTGATTATCCCCAATCAAAAAGAAGAAGCCCAAATGCTCGATAGTATCAAGCTGGGGCTTCTTCATTTGGAAGGCCTTTATCAGGCTGTGTTTATTACGCCTGTAACCGTGCCCTTATTTAATGGCGCCACCTTAAAGGCGCTGCTTAGTTGTAAGGAAACGGCAGCCATACCTGCTTATCAAGGCCAAAAAGGGCATCCGCTTTTGCTGCGGGAAGAATTGTTTCCCTTTGTGCTTAGCTATAGCGGTAAAGATGGCCTAAGCGCTGCCCTTAAGCAAATTCCGGCCGCCACGGTGCAGGTAGACGACCCCGGCATCAATATCAACTTGCGCAAAATAGAGGCCGACGACGACACCTTAGCCGAAACCCTAAATCCGCATCTGCGGCCTTTAGCCAAATTACAAATTGCCGGCAAATTGCCTTTTTATGGGCCGGGTACTGCCCTATTAATGGATTTAATTGCCGAGCATGGTTCGGTAAGTTTGGCCAGCAAGGCCATGGGTATATCCTATAGCAAAGCCTGGAAAATGATCAATAATCTCGAGGACGAGCTGGGCTTTAAATTAATAGAGCGCCAAAAGGGCGGCCAAAAGGGCGGTAGCGCTTTAATTAATCAGCAAGGGCTGGCTTTTATCGAAAAATACCGCCTTTTTAATCGCGATTGCCAAAGAGAAATTATCCGCATTTTTAAAAGATACTTTAGATAAAAGCGGCTAAAATAAAAAAAAGCTAATACCCTGCTGGGCATTAGCTTTAATTTAGTTAAACTTAAAATTTGTTAACATTAACAGCTCTAAATTTGCTGCTATCTTTAGGATCCGGCTCGATGTCGAATGTTACTTTTTGGCCTTCGTCCAAAGTACGGAAACCGTCGCTTTGGATAGCCGAGAAATGTACGAATACATCATCGCTACCGTCATCATTTGTGATGAAACCAAAACCCTTGTCTGCATTAAACCATTTAACTGTACCGCTGTTCATTATAACTGCCTCCTCGAAAATGTTGTTGTCCCTGCCGAACAAATAAAATTAAGTTTTTTTAGTCTTTAATTAGCTATTGTAACCGGAACACATTCCTAGTATATAACCTAATTATTAATTTGTCAAGAAAAAAGTGTTTTTTTTTATTAGGCCAATTCGTGTACAAGGTATTATTGACAAAAAGTGATAAATTTTGTATTATATATATGAGTTTAAAAAATATCTTTTTTTGTTACACTTTTAAAGCCCAAAATTTAGGAGGAAAATATGGAAGAAAAGAAAAAGCAAGCGCGTTATGGTAATGACAAATTTAATCGATTTTTGCTTTTGATAACTATTTTATTTATATCTTTAATGTTATTACATGAGCGGTTTTGGTTAATTTTTGCCATTAGCACCATGCTTTTTGCCTATACACGAATTTTTAGCCGCAATATTGAACAAAGAAAGGCCGAAAACGATGCCTTTATGCGCCTATTTAATAAAAAGCAAGCAGACCAAAGCCCTGCACTAAGCAGTGATGCCAAGCCAGCAGAAGAAGCGGAAGCAAATACAGTATCGGCAACTAATCAGCAACCGCCACAGCCGCCACAACCGCAGCCAAGCCAAGAAAATACTATAATTTGCAGCTGCCCCAATTGCCAAAGCAAATTAAGTATTCCTGCCGAGCAAGCAGATTTAACCATTAAATGCCCTAGTTGCCAGCATTGTTTTAAATGCCAAGCGGCGGCCAATTAGTTACTGTCGACAGCATCTAAGATTTGCCAAATATTTGCTGCCAAAGCATTTGCCATTTTTTAATAAAATTAGGCTGTGCCTGCGTCATTGGTGTTTGAGCTGCCTTTTGATATTCTTCGATAAAATATTGCTGGCTATCTAAATCAATTGTTTTTGGATCTTTGCGATAATAATGGCCATCACTTTCTAAAACCGAGGCCTTAATAGTATCTTGCCAAATAATATCCAGCATTTGGCCAACTTTTGCTTTTAATTCGGCATCAAAAATCGGGCAGGCAATTTCTACCCTTCTTTCGGTATTGCGGGTCATCAAATCGGCCGAAGATATATAAATTTGGCGATTTTCCCCTTGGCCAAAGCTATAAATGCGGCTATGCTCCAAAAAACGCCCCACAATGCTAATAATGCTGATATTATCGGTATAATCTTTAATACCGGGCACTAAGCAGCAAATACCACGAATAATCAATTTAATCTTAACCCCTGCTTGCGATGCTTTTATTAATTTATTGATAATTGTTAAATCGGTTAAAGAATTAAACTTAAAAAAGATATATCCTTGCTCGCCCAGGCCAATTTGCTGATCGATTAAATCCAGCAAATTGGCCTTTAAATAATGCGGGGCTACCCATAAATGGCGATAATTGCCCTCGGTATTGCCCAAGGCCATATTCCTAAAAAACTCTACCCCATCTTCGCCTAGGCTTTTGCTGGCGCTGATTAAGGATAAATCGGTATATAAAGCGGCGGTTTTTTCATTATAGTTACCGGTGCCGATTTGGCTGATATAGCTTAATGTACCACGTTCGCTGCTGGTAATAAGGCAGATTTTGGAATGGATTTTATATTCATCAAAGCCATAAATTATGCGGCAGCCGGCATCTTCTAGGCGCTCGGACCAATGGATATTATGTTGCTCATCAAAGCGCGCCCTTAATTCCATGATAATTAGCACTTCCTTGCCGTTTTCGGCGGCGGCACATAAATAATCAACCAGCTTAGCCTTATTTGCTAAGCGGTAAATGGTCATTTTTATCGAAACCACATTTTTATCATAGGCGGCTTCTTTAATCAATTTTAAAAAGCCATCAATTTGCTCAAAAGGATAAAAAAACAGCCAATCCTTTTGGCGAATTTGCCGTATTATGCTTTGGTTTAAATCCAAATTAGCCACCGGCTGCGGCTTAAAATCGGGATAAATCAAATTAGCCTTTTCCGAGGCAGGCACTTTGCCAAAAAGCTGATATGCATAATCCATATTTAGGGCGGTAGCTGCAATAAAAATTTGATAAGGGGCAATATCAAAATAATGACAAAGGGTTTTTTCAAAATCGGCACTTAATTGATAATTAGCCTCTAAGCGCACAACCGCCAGCTTACGCCGCTTATGCAAAAGCTTTTTCATGGTTAGCCTAAAATCATCAACCTCGTCATAGGCGGCATCATTATAGTCGATATCGGCATTGCGGGTGATGCTAATGCAGTTTTTTTCCACAATACTATATTGGGGAAAAATATCGTCGGCATATTCAAAAATAATTTTTTCCAGGCGAATATAGCGTATATTTTGCTGATCGCTCGGCAAAAAAACAATTTCGGGCAAAGCTTTAGGCGAAGGAATAAGCGCCAAAATTTGCTTATTTTGCCTTTGCAAAAGAGCAATAGTATGAATAGCCAAGCTGGGAATATGCGGAAAAGGATGATGGGTATCCACAATTTGCGGCGATAAAATCGGCTTAATATTATCCAAATAATAATTTTTGATATACTTGGCCTCGTTTAAGCTTAAATCGGCCATATCCACAGAATGCAGGCCATGCTTAATTAAATCGCGACGCACCTTACGATAAATTTCGGATTTTTTTTGATAAAGAATACGCACAGCTTGATAAATTTCGTCCAATTGCTGAGCAGCAGTTAGCTGCGATCTGGCATCTTTATGCTTAGGATCGATGGCCTTTAGATCAAAAAGGCTGCCCACCCTTATCATAAAAAACTCGGCTAAATTGCTATGAAAAATGGCAATAAACTTTAATCTTTCCAAATGCGGAACTTGCTGATTTGCAGCTTCATCTAAAACTCGCTCATTAAATTTAAGCCAAGATAGTTCCCTGTTTAAAGTGCATAAAATCTTTTGTGGATCTGTTGCCATGTTGATTATCCTCTCTAAAGATCTTGGTATAAAGGTATCCTTCGCGCACGCCATAATTGCTAACTAATAATTGCTCGCTACCATAGGCGGCAAAAATCTCGGCTAAAATGGCCATGCCCGGCAAAGTGGTATGAATGCGATCGGGCACAACTTTAAGAATTTTATTGGTGGCAAATTTATGATCATCATAAAAATGCTCCAGCATCATCGCAATTTTAGCAGCTTCTACGGCATTATTGGCTTCCGGCAAATGATATAAAGCATTATGCAACTTACAAGCCGCCCTTACCGTACCACCCACCCCACAAACCAGTGGATAATTTTGGGGCAATTCAATTTTATTAAGCTCTTTTTTGATATGCAAATTTATTTTTTCGCGTTCTTTGGCCGTGGGTAAAATATCATGCACATGCTTTTTATAAAGATTAAGCGAGCCGATTGGCATCGAATAGGCTTTTTCGATTTTGCCATCACTATAGCAGGCAAGCTCGGTAGAGCCGCCGCCAATATCAATTAGCATACCCTGCTTTAAATTATGCAAATGGGTAGCACCGATAAAGGCATAAAGAGCCTCGTTGGCACCGGATACTAAATCAATATCAAAGCCGGTTTCGCGATTGATAAAGGCTAGGGCCTGCGCCGAATTTTTAATATTACGCAAAGATGCGGTGGCAAAAACAAAAACTTGCTTAACTACAATATTAGTGATAATTTGCTTAAAGCCGTTTAGGGTATTAACGGCCTTTTGCAAACCACTGGTACTCATATAGCCTTCATGATCAATATAGCCGGCCAAGCCCGCCATTTGCTTTTGATTAAACATTAGCTGAAAATCAGCCCCAATTTGCTTATAAATAGATAATCTGATTGTGTTTGAGCCAATATCAATTACTGCGTACATAATTTCTCCTTATTATTGCATTATTTTTAACTTTATTTTACCTTATATTTTAGCTTAAAAAAACAAAATTATGTTAAATTTAGGCAAAATCAGCTATTTCCAGATATTTTTTAATTGATGGGGCTTAATTGGCTGCTCGGAATCGATAAAATAACGAGCCGTAACCTTAAAATTCCAATCAAATTCATAAACCAAGGGGATGCAATTGGGGATATTAACCTTCATCACTTCTTCTTCATTAAGGTTCTCAAAATACATTACCAAGGTGCGCAAGGTATTGCCATGGGCCGAAATTATGATGCGCTGGCCATCAAGCAGCGATTTATGAATATGGCTTTCGTAGTAAGAAATTACCCGTTCGGCGGTTTGTTGCAGGCTTTCGGCATCGGGCAAAAGATGCTTGGCCACAATGCGATATTGCTCGCTTAAGCGGGGATGACGGCTATCTGTAGCGGCAAGCGGCGGCGGCGAGGCGGCCAAAGAGCGCCGCCATTTATATACTTGCTCGGCCGAATATTGCTCGGCCATCTGCGCCTTATTTAAGCCTTGCAAATCGCCATAATGGCGCTCGTTTAATTTCCAGCTTTTAATTACCGGCAGCCATTTGCGATCATATTCTTGCAAAATAATGGCCAAGGTATCAATTGCCCTTTGCAAAAACGAGGTATAGCAAATATCAAAATCAAAACCATGCGCCTGCAAAAGCGCAGCTGCCCGCACTGCTTCTTGTTCGCCCTGCTTGGTAAGGGGCACATCAGTCCAGCCGGTAAAAAGATTATCTTTATTCCAAGTACTTTCGCCATGGCGAATTAAAACCATTTTCATAAGTTGCCTCCTTAAGTTTAGGTATTTGCCGATTGTTTAAAATCACTATACCAACCGGCTAATAAGTAGGGATGTTCGCTAAGTATTTTGCTTACAATTTGCTCTGTTTGGATACAACATTCTTTTAATAAGGCTTCATCACCATAAAGCCGCCCCATATAGGTAAAAAAGAGGGTATCGGCAATATTATCCACAAAGGGATTTTGGCGCGCATATAGCATTAAAGTGCGCTCGATACTGGAGGCTATAAAATTACCGTAAAGAATTAGATAATCATCACTAAAACCCAGATTATATTTAGTGTTGATTTTGCGATAGGTATCGATACCGCTTTCGATAATCATTTCAAAATAAACATCTTCGCGTAAAACATCCAAATAAAATGCCAAAAACTTAGGCGAAGACATAATAGTATATTGCAATTTAGTGATAGCGCCCGAAAATAAAATCGGATGCTGATCTTGATTAACATAATCATGAACAATGGCGGTTTCGGCCTGCAATTGCCCTGCTAAAATGGCCTTAGCCAATTCGCTTTTACTTTTAAAGTGATAGGAAATAAGCCCTAAACTAATACCCAAATCGCCGGCAATTTGGCGCATAGAGGTAGCACAATAACCTTGCTCTAAAAATAGCCGGCCGGCATATTGCATAATTGTATAGTATTTGCTACTTTGTTTATTATTTTTTGGCATCCTTACCTCCCGGCCAAGCCTATATATAATCAAATCTATATATATAAATATAAACAAAATAGCAGCAATTGTCAAGATAGCTAATAACAATAGCGGCCGGCGGCCATTGCCTAAAATCCTATTCTAAAAGGGCAAAAAAAGGGCTAAGACTTAGTTTTAGCAAGTCTTAGCCCCTTTAAATACTTATTTATCAAATACTCTCTTAATAGCCTGCTGTGGGCAATTAAAATAACATACCCCACATTCCAAGCAGCAATGATAATCGATATTAGCCTTATTATCAACCAAGCTAATGGTTTGCATCATGCACTTTTTGGTACATACTCCACAGCCAATGCAGCTATCACTAATCCGATAAAACCAAGGCCTATTTTGGCCGCCGCCAAAATTAAAGCGATAGCGATAAAAAGTATTGTTCTGACATAGATCAAAAATCTCGCCATCACCTTTTTCGAAGCGGAAAATCTTAAAATTCTTTAAATCGCGGGCATATAATTCCTTAGTGCCTTGATTTACTTGCCAATAGCGCTCATAAAGCAGCGGATCATCGGCTTCGTCAATCTCGGTAACATAGCTATTAATGCGCAAGCCCAGCCCTAATTTGCCTTCTCTTAAAGTAACTTCGCCGCCGGAAATATAGGGCTTTTTAAGTAATTCATAATAAAAGGGCTTGCCCTTGGATATCCCAAAATACAAATGGCCATCATCACCAAAATAATGTACTTCTATGCCACGGGTGGTTGGCAAACCATCCTCTAGCTGGCTGCTGGCAAAAACCATATGGCCAATTTCTACCGCAATATCAAAGGCCACCTTTTGAATTTGCTGATTATCACTAGCGGCATTTAAGCCTTTTTGCTCGGTTAAGCTTAACATAAATATTCCTCCTTATATCTGATTTAAGATTCTTCATAGCCGGTATCGATATCGATGCCGCCCATTTTTAAGCGAATAGCCGGATAAATCAAGGCAATGCCTAAGTAAATAAAGCTACCGATAATTTCGGCACTACTTAATTCGATAGCCAAATAATAGCAGAAAATCAAACTCATAATCGCGCCTAAAATACAGATAGCAGTATAAAGGCTATCATTAATTTTAAATTTGGATTTAGACCAAGCTTCCGGTACCCTTTTGGGCATTCTGATTAAGGCAATACAGATCACCACGCCTAAGCAATTAGAAAGGAAATTGCCCACATTAGCAATTTGGCCGATTTGCCAATCAAAAATAATAATTGCCGAGGCCAAAGCATAAATAATCAATAAGATAAGATGCGCCGAACCAAAACGCTTATTAACAACCCCTAATTTGCGAGGAAACCAGCCATCATTACAGGCCTGCAAAATCGGCGGAACAATCCAGCCTAACAGGGCATTTAGCGAGGTTACCAGTGCAAACATAGCACCGCAAATCATAAAAAATAAGTAAACAGGATAGGGCAAAACGGCCAAAGCAGTTACCGCCAAGGATTGCCCGGCTACATCGGCTACCGGGAATACGCCGGAGGCCACAATAGCCACAACTACATAAACAATTAAGATAATAATACTGCTGATAATAATGGCCGCCGGTATATCCTTAGTAGGGTTTTTGGATTGGCGGCTAAAATTAACAATAAAGGCCGAACCGGTAGTAGCAAAGCTCATCAAGGCCGCAGCCGACATCACCCCACCAAAGCCATCAAGCATCCAATCCGGTGGCGATGTAAAGCCTGGTTTAACATCATCTAAACCAAAACCGGCAAAGGCAAATAAGGCAAGCAATAATAAGATAACCATTACATACTGGGCTTTAGCTGCAACTTTTACACCTAAAATATTAACAACCAGCAAAACAGTAAGGGTAAGTAAGGCAATAGCCTTTAGATTAACGCCGGGTATAAAACTGGATACATAATCGGCAAAAGATAAAGCATATAAGGCCGCCCCAAAGAAAAAGCTAATAAAAACCAGGGCATATAAACCGCTAAAATATTTGCCGCCAAAAAGCGCAGCCTGAGTATAAAATCCACCATTCATCCTAATGGTAGCTGCTGAAAAAAACTGGGGCAGGGCCGTAATTAAAACCATTACCGTACAAATTATTAAAGCTAAAACTATCGAGCGGCCGGTAATACCGATGGCAATACCGGTAAGGCTCATTATACCCCCGCCGATTACATTACCAATAGCTAAAGCTACTAAATCGCTTCTGCTAAGCACTTTTTCCGTATTAGACATAGTTGTACTCCCTTCCAATTCAAGATAATATTACTGAACGCGTTCAATTATTATTATACTGTACATGTTCAGCTTTGTCAATAACCAATTTACATTTTCGCATACTTAATCCGATAACATGGCCTAACTTTAACACATTAAGCTATTATTTTTAACTAACTGTTTATTATTTTTAAAATGTGCCAAAATACCCATTTAAATTTATAAAAATATATGATATAATAATCACAAGGTGATTATTATCAGGCCGTCAAAAAACTACGTTTTTTGCCAGCCTGAGCAATATTCTTTCCAGAACCGGGAAAGAATATTGGCAGCTTACGCTGCAATTTATTGAACGCAAGGGGGGCAAGCCCCCCCTTTCCATCCCCCCACGGGGAATTGAATTTTGGCTTTTTTGACAGTCTGATAATAATCACAAGGTGATTATTATATACTCTATTTAATCGCCGGAAATTCTCGGCCAAAGAACGGCCAAGAATTTTTTATGGCACAATTATATCATATATTGATTTATCAATGGAGGGATGAGCATGAAAATAAAAGCAATTCTTTTACTTTTAATAATTTGCAGCTTATTATTCGCCGCTTGCGGCGAAGATAGCCCTGCCTCGAGCGAAGCGGTAAATCATTTAACTACCCAGCTAACTAATGAGGTAAACAATCAAATTAGCGCCCAAGAACAGGCAGCGGCCGAAGCTGAGGCCGAAGCCCAAGCCCAAGCCGAGGCGGCGGCAGCCCAAGCCCAAGCAGATCATGAGCAAAGCCTGGCTATTGGTCAAAAATATGTTGGCAGCTGGCTGGTTAATCGTTTTGATGAAAGCGGCAGTGAATCGCTGATTATCAATCCCGAATATCGTATAGAAGTGGAGATTTTGGCCGATGGCACCGCTATCCATAGAGCCGGCGATGATCAATACACCAGCCTGGTTGGCGAGCATACCGGCACTTGGGTGGCCGAGCCCGATTTTGAAACAATGGTAATTGATTTTGGCAATGATATTAGATATGCAATGAGGATATTTGATCATGAGCCCCAAAAAGCCCATTATGGCCAAGTTGGTGGTATGCACTATTTAACAGCCGTGCGCTTGGATGCAAGCCAGGCACCGGCCGTTAGCAATAGGGAGCTTTTTGATGCCCTTAAAGGTTATTGGCTAACCCCCATAGTAGTAGAAACCGAAAGTTCTTATTATAGCGCCTATGCTTATTATCATTTTTACGAGCATAATGGCATTTTATTGATGGAGCCTGCCCATTGGAGTGACAATTTTTTTAGCAGCCATTTTCCCTACGAGGCTATGGATGATGGCTTTATTGCCCCGGGCAATTATTTGCCGCCCTTATTAGGTGGTATCGAAGATTATGATATGCCCAATATACTGATGATTGGCGAGCAAACCAAATTAGGCGAAAACAGCTGGAAGATGGAGGCTTATGGCCTAAATGGCGAAGCCGGCATCATGGATATAGTAATGGAGCCGGGCAGTAATGAAATAATGATTGATGGCTATCAATTTAGATATGGTGGCGCAAGCGGCCGCGATGCCTTTTTTACAGCTAATCAAATGGCCGCCTATGACGAGGGTATAGAAAATGGCTATGGCTATGATTATAATCAGCATTTTGCCGGTACGAGCTTAGAAGATTTTTATTATTATTACTATAATTATTATGACTACTACGATTATTACGGATACTACGATTATTACGGATACTATGATTATTACGGATACTATGATTATTACGGATACTATGACTACTACGGCTACTATGATTATGGATACTATGATTATGGATACTATGATTTAGATTATGCCTACCATGATGTATAAGCTGTATAAGCTATTACTATAATTTATACTCGGGGTGATAATTATGAAAAAAACATTTATTTTTATCTTTATTTTTAGCCTAAGTTTATTGCTATTTGGTTGTGGCGAGGAAGAGCCTGCCGCAACATCGCAGCAAAGTGCCTTAAACGCCCTTACCAATCAAGTTAATCAAAATAATCAGGATAGCCAGGCCGATAGCGGCCAAAACCAGGATAATCAGGGGCAAATAAATCAGGGTAATCCAAATAATGAGCAAAATGGCCAAAACAACCAAAATTCTCAGGGTTTAAGCCTGGCCGAGCAGGCGGCTAATGCCACAAATAGCCAACCGCCCAATGCTGCCCCTGTTCCCGAATTAACCTTTGGCTATTTAGATGATAATGGCGATTATATTTATTATACCCATGGTTATCTTGATCAATATGGGCAGTATCAAAATTTCCCTAATGGTTATTTTGATGATGATGGCCGCTATCATTTTGTAAAGCCCGACGACTACTATTATTATGGCTACTATGATTATTATGATTACTATGGTTACTATGGTTATTATAGTGATTATAACTATTATTCTTATAGCCCTTATTCTGGCCATTATAATTATTATGGCGAGTATATTGATGAGCCTAATCCCTATAACGATGGCTTTTTTGATAGCGAGGGTAATTTTCTTATTTATCCATTTTTTGCCTCTTTTAATAGCAATCCCTATTATTATGGCTATTATGATGGCTATGGTAATTATTATCCGGGCTATAACCCCTATCATCTGGGCTTTTATGATGCCTATGGTTATTATAACTTTTATAATCCTAATTTTGCCTACTATTATTATGATTATTATGATTATTATTATGACGACTACTATTACTACTATTAACATAAACAAACCGGCTTGGCGGGGATTATCCCCTGCCAAGCCGGTTTATTATTTGCTTTTATTCTTCGTAATTAATTTGGCTTAATCTATAACTAAGTGTAAATGCTTGATTATTAAAACTATATTGATATTGAGCACTTAAAATGCCCTCGTTTAAGCTTGCTTTAAATGCTTTGCTATCTTCTGCTTTTAAGCTAGCATCACCATATAGCCAGGCCATATCATCCACTATCGGCTCAAAAAGATGCTCATCCAAATCAATATTAAAAGACATAAATACTATTGCATCATTATCATCAAATGGCGCATCTACATATAGCTCAAAATAATCGCCATCTGCATCGCTGTCTATATAACCCCAGGCCTCGTATTCGCCACTTATATTATGTTCGCCGCTATAATCTGTTATCAGCAATAAACCATACCAATCCGACGGCGCGGTTAAACTATTGGCCAATATTGTTTGTTCCGTACCAAAACCGGGGCCTACAAAATCGGCTGGCGGCTCATTAGGATGTTCATTAGACGGCTCATTAGGCTGTTTAATCTCGTCATTGCTGCTACCCTCTATAGCCGGTGCAATAGCGCCCTCCTTTAAAAAGGTAATATCTAAGCCCATGCCCAAAGTATCAAGCAAGGTTATGGTATCACCTTCGCAAATACCGCTAAAACTATCCGAACCCTGGCTTAAGGTAAATTGCCCATCATGCTCCTGCCAATCAGCATGATAATCTTCGCCATCCATAGTTAAAACACAGCTGCCATTATCGCTTAAAGCCAAGCTAATCCCTTCGGCAGAAACTTCGCTAGGCTCAATAGCCATTCCTCGCAGTTCAAGTTTAATTGCTTGATAGGCCTCAATATTTTCATTATTATTAGCACAAGAGCTAAGGCCTATTATCATTAAAACGCTACTTAAAGCCAGGTATACTATTAGCAAAACATTTTTTTTCATAGAGCCCCCCCTACCATTTAAGCTTGATTATAACATATAATTTAAAACTAAACATCATACACTTGTATAGGTTTTATATTAATTAGCCTATTATTTTAGGGCTGCCACAAATATTGCAATAGCCCCATTAAATGGATTATAGCATCCGACTAAAACAACGGGGAATTGAACTTTGGCTTTTTTGACAGTCTGTAAAACAAAAGAAGGCTGTCGCATTAGCGACAGCCTTCTTTTGTTTTAGTATAAAGGGCGAATATGTATAAATTCGCCCAGTCCCCCCTTACTAAAATGGGATGGGGGGGGGCG